>JASLJO010000017.1 GCA_030152505.1 Solirubrobacterales bacterium
CTTCCTTTCGCCGTCCGCGAGCCCTCCGGCAGCTCGTAGACCTTGAGCCGGTAGACCTTGCCACGGTTGGTGAAGAAGAGCAGGTAGTCGTGGGTCGAGCAGATGTGCAGGTGGGCGATGTAGTCGTCCTCCTTCATGTTCATCCCCATCACCCCAACGCCACCGCGGTGCTGTTGGCGGTAGGTGGCGAGCGGCAGCCGCTTGACGTAGCCGGAGGCGGTCAGCGAGATCACCATCTGCTGGTCGGCGATCATGTCCTCGATCCCGACGTCGCCCTCGAAATGAGCGATTTCGGTACGGCGCTCGTCGCCGTAGGACTCGACGATCTCCGCCAGCTCCTCCTTGACCAGGCCCAGCACCTTCGCCTCGTCGCCGAGGATCGCGCGCAGCTCGCCGATTCGCTCGATCAGGTCGGCGTGCTCGGCCCGGACTTTGTCGGCCTCCAGCGCGGTGAGGCGCTGCAGGCGCATGTCGAGAATCGCCTGCGCCTGCTCGCGTGAGAGCTCGAACTTGTCGATCAGGCCGTCGCGTGCCGCGTCGGGGTCGGACGAGCCGCGGATCAATTTGATCACCGCGTCGAGGTTGTCGAGCGCAATCAGCAGCCCCTCGAGGATGTGGGCGCGAGCCTCGGCCCGGCGCAGTTCGTACTGGGTGCGGCGGGTTACGACCTCGCGCTGATGCTGAACGTAGTGCTCGACCAGCTCGCGCAGGCCCAGGGTGCGCGGCACGCCGTCGACCAGCGCCACCATGTTGATGCCGAAGCTGGTCTGCATGCCGGTTTTCTTGTAGAGGTTGTTGAGCACCACCTTGGCCGGGTGGCCGCCACGCTTCAGCTCGATCACCAGGCGCATGCCGGAACGGTCCGACTCGTCGCGCAGGTCGGAGATGCCCTCCAGTTTCTTGTCGCGGACGAGGTCGGCGATCTTGGTGATCAGGCCGTTGTCGCCGCCCTTCTTGACCATGAAGGGAAGCTCGGTGACGACGATCGCGTCCTTGCCGCCCTTGAGCGGCTCGACGTGGGCGCGGGCACGCACCTTGACCGTGCCCCGGCCGGAGGCGTAGGCGTCGCGGATCCCCTCCAGGCTCATGATCCCCCCACCGGGGAAGTCGGGGCCCTTGACGTGCTCCATCAGGCCGGCCAGATCGATGCCGGGGTCGTCGATGTAGGCGTTGACCGCGGCCGAGACCTCGCGCAGGTTGTGCGGTGGGATGTTGGTCGCCATCCCCACCGCGATCCCCGAGGCCCCGTTGACCAGCAGGTTGGGGAAGCGCGCCGGCAGGATCAGCGGCTCCTGGGTCGATTCGTCGTAGTTGGGCCCGAAGTCGACGGTGTCCGCGTCGATGTCGCGCAGCAGCTCCGTCGCCAGCCGCCCGAGCCGCGCCTCGGTGTACCTCATCGCGGCGGCCGGATCGTCGTCGATCGAGCCGAAGTTGCCCTGGCCGTCGATCAGCGGGTAGCGCAGGGAGAACTCCTGCGCCATGCGGACGAGGGTGTCGTAGATCGCCGAGTCGCCGTGCGGGTGGTACTTGCCCATCACCTCGCCGACGATGAAGGCGCACTTGCGGTAGGGCCGCGTCGGCTGCAGGCCGATGTCGTGCATCGCGTAGAGCACGCGGCGGTGGACCGGCTTGAGCCCGTCGCGGACGTCGGGCAGCGCCCTGCCGACGATCACGCTCATCGCGTAATCGAGGTACGACGAACGCATCTCCTTCTCGAGCTCGCGCTCTTCGATGCGGCCGGTCAGTGCCTCCAACGCCATCAGCGTCCTGCCTCTCTAGACGTCAAGGAACTTCACGTCCTTCGCGTTCGACTCGATGAAGTCGCGCCTGGGACCCACCTGATCCCCCATCAGCATCGAGAAGATCTGGTCGGCGGCGGTGGCGTCGTCGAGGGTGACCCGGGCGAGCGTCCGGGTAGCCGGGTCCATCGTGGTCTCACGCAGCTGGTCGGCGTTCATCTCGCCCAGGCCCTTGAAGCGGGTCAGCTGCACACCGTGGCGGGCCAGCTCCAGCACCGCAGGTCGCAGCGCCTGGAAGGAGAGGGCCTCCGCCGTGCGGCCGCTGAAGCGCACCTCGAAGGGCGCCCGGCCGACCTGTTTCAACAGCGCCGTGTGGACCTCGGCGAATTTGCGGTAGTCGTAATGCTCGAACAACTCGCGGGGGAGACGGTGGGTCCGGGCGAGGCCGCTCTTGAGTTCGATCGCCTTGACGATGAGGCCGGCGTCGGTGTCCTCGACGATCCCGGTGTCGAACGGCTCGCCCTCCGCCGTCTCGGCACTCAATACTTTGCGCGCGCCGGCCAGCGTCGCGACCTCCTCGTCGAGCAGGCTCGACTCCTCGAGGAAGCGCACGGTCTCGTGGCCGAATTCCGCCTGCAGCGAGGAGCCCCAGCCCTCGTACTCTTTCGCCCGGCGCGTATAGCTCTGCCAGCGGCTCTTGCTCAGCTTGGTCGCCTTGCCGCTCGCGTCGGCGACCTCAATCTCCTCGAGCTTGTCGCGCAGCAGCAGCTCCTCCAGTTCGGACTCGCGCTCCAGGTAGGTCTCCTGGTTGCCCTG
>JASLJO010000074.1 GCA_030152505.1 Solirubrobacterales bacterium
ACAAACTGCACAAGTTCGAGGACACCGGGCTGGAGAAGTGCGTCGGCTGCTCGCTCTGCGCCGCCGCCTGCCCGGCCGACTGCATCCGCGTCGTCGCCGCCGAGAACATCCCCGGCGAGCGGGTCTCGGCCGGCGAGCGCTATGCCGCGGTCTATGAGATCAACCTCTCGCGCTGCATCTTCTGCGGCTACTGCGAGATCGCCTGCCCCTTTGACGCGATCACGATGGGCCATGACTACGAGATGGCCGACTACGACCGCGAGAACCTGATCTTCACCAAGGAGATGCTGCTCGCCGAGCCGCTCGACCGCACCCCGCTGAAAGCCGAGGGCGAGTAGTGGAAGCGGTGCTCTTCTTCCTCGCCGCGATCGGCGCCCTTGGCGGCGCGATCGGCGTGATCGTCATGCGCAACCCCTTCTACAGCGTGCTGGCGCTGATCATCCACCTCTTCTCGCTCGCGGTCCTCTTCCTCCTGCTCACCGCCGCCTTCGTCGCCGCCGCCCAGGTGGTCGTCTACGCCGGCGCGGTGATGGTCCTCTACGTCTTCGTCGTCGCCTACGTCGGCGGCGGCACCGAGTCCGCCTGGAATCCGATCCCCGGCCAGCGCCTCCTCGCCCCCCTGCTCGGAATAGCCCTCTTCGTCGAGCTCGCCGTCGCCGTCCTGGCCTCCTCCCTCTTGGCTCTGGGGACGGATGGGCCTCAAGTCAGCTCGGGCTTCGGCGACCCGTCCGCGATCGGCTACCTCCTGCTCGAAAAGTTCCTGCTGCCCTTTGAGGCAAGTTCGATTCTGCTGCTGCTAGCCGCAGTGGGAGCCATCGTCCTCGCCGGTCGCCATCGGACGGGGGACGCCCCCGCCGAACACTCTGCGCCGGAGGCGCGTTCGGAGGGGGTGTCCCCCGTCCGATGAGCGTTGAGTGGTACATCGTCCTCTCGTCCTTGCTGTTCGCAACCGGGGCCATGGGGATCCTGATCAGACGCAGCCCGATCGTGATCCTGCTCTGCCTCGAGCTGATGCTCAACGCCGGCAACCTCGCCCTGGTCGCCTTCAGCCGCATGGTCGGCAACCAGCAGGGACAGGTCTTCGCCGTCGTCGTGATGGTGGTCGCGGCCTGCGAGGTCGTCGTCGGCCTCGGCCTGATCGTCGCCATCTTCCGCCGTAAGCTGCCGCTCGACGTCGACGAGCTGAGGGAGCTGCGCGGATGAGCGCGACGTCCTGGGCCTGGCTGGTCCTGCTGTTGCCGTTGGCCGGCTCGATCGCCGTAGGGCTCGGTTTCCGCGCGATCCCGGCACGGGTCGCCGGCATCGTCGGCACGGCCGCGGTCGGCCTCGCCTTCCTCTGCGCCCTCGCCGCCCTCTTCAACCTGCTCGGCGAGGACACCGGGGCGCGCCATCACGCCTCCTCGCTGTGGACCTACGCCGGCGCCGCGGGGCTCGACGTCAAGCTCGGCATCTACGTCGATCAGCTCTCCGTCTTCATGATGCTGGTCGTCACCGGGGTCTCGGCGCTGATCCACCTCTACTCGTTCGGTTACATGCGGTCCGACGAGGGCTACCACCGCTTCTTCAGCTACCTCAACTTCTTCGTCTTCTCGATGCTGCTGCTGGTCCTCGCCGGCAACTTCGTCCTGCTGACCGTGGGTTGGGCCTTCGTCGGCTTCGCCTCCTACGCGCTGATCAGCTTCTGGTACCGGCGCACCACCGCGACCAAGGCGGGAATGAAGGCCTTCGTGATCAACGTGGTCGGCGACATCGGCCTCGTCCTCGCCGCCTTCCTGATCTTCCGCGAGCTGGGCACGTTCGAATACGGCGAGGTCTTCGCCAACGCCCCCGATGTCTTCGCCCGCGGCGAGTGGACGGTGACCGCGATCTGCCTGCTGCTGCTGGTCGGCGCTTTCGCCAAGTCGGCGCAGATCCCGTTCCACACCTGGCTGCCCGACGCGATGGAGGGCCCGACGCCGGTCTCCTCGCTGATCCACGCGGCGACGATGGTCACCGCCGGCGTCTACCTGATCGCCCGCACCCACGTCCTCTTCTACCTCGCCCCGACCGCCGCCGACATCGCCGCCTTCGTCGGCCTGGCGACGCTGCTGATCGCCGGCACGATCGCGCTCGCCCAGACCGACCTGAAGCGGGCGATCGCCTACTCAACGATGAGCCAGATCGGCTACATGATCATGGGAGTCTCGATCGGCGCCTACGCGCAGGGGCTCTTCCACCTGATGACCCACGCCTTCTTCAAGGCGCTGCTCTTCATGACCGCCGGCTCGATCATCTCGGCGATGGCCAACCGCCAGGACATCGACCGGATGAGCGGCTTCTGGAGGGCGATGCGATTCACCTCGCTGATGTTCGTGATCGGCGGCCTGGCGCTGGCCGCCTTCCCGCTCACCTCGGGCTTCTTCTCCAAGGACTCGATCCTCGCCTTCGCCGAGGCGCGCGGCGGGATGTACACCTGGATGGCGATCGGCGGCTACGTCGGCGCCCTGCTCACCGCGCTCTACACCTTCCGGCTCGTCTTCCGAGTGCTGCCGGGCGAGCCGTGCGAGGAGGCGCGGCACCTGATCGAGACCGGCGAGCTGTACCACGGGCCGCCGATCAATCCCGCCAACGAAGAGGAAGAGGACACCGACGTCGGCTTCCCCGGCGCCCACCACCACATCGCCGAGCAATCCCGCTCGATGGCGGTGGCGATGGCGGTGCTCGCCGTCGGCGCCCTCTTCGCCGGCCTGATCCAGGTGCCGGGCGTCGACAACGTCCTCTTCGGCTTCCTCGATCCAGCCTTCGCCGACTCGCCGCTGAGCGCGATTCATCCGAGCGTCGCCGCCGAGTGGCGCGGCCTGGCGATCGGCGCCGTGATCTCGCTGGTCGGAATCGGCTTCGCCTGGTACCTCTGGGTGGCGCGCCCCGAGCTGCCGCGCCTCTTCCGCGAGCGCCTCCGCCCCGTTTACCTGCTCTGCCTCAACAAGTGGTACTTCGACGAGGCGATCGACCTCCTCGTCGTCCGCCCCGCTCTGGCGATCGGCCACTTCGCCAACGACGTCTTCGAGCGCCTCGTCGTCGACGGCCTCGTCACCGGCACCAAAGAGACCGTCTCGGGCGCGGGCGGCATCGTCCGCATCGTGCAGAGCGGCTTCGTGCGCAGCTACGCGCTGCTGCTGATCGCCGGCTTCGCTGGGCTCGCCCTCTACTTCCTCCTCTCATCCTCATGATCAACTCACTGCTCTGGACTCCGCTCGCCTTCGGCCTCGTCGGCCTCTTCCTGCCGAAGCGCTACACCAGCTGGTGGGCGGCGGCGGGCGCGGCTGTGACGTTGGGGCTGGCGATCGCTCTGCTGGCCGGCTTCGACTCCGGCGCCGCCGGGCTGCAGGACACCGTCGACGTCAATTGGATCCCCGGCCTCGGCGTCGACTACAGCCTCGGCCTCGACGGGCTCAACGTCTTCCTCGTCGTGCTGACCGCGCTGCTCTGGCTCGGCGGCACGGCATTCGCCGCCTTCCGCGAGCAGGAGCGACCGCAACTCTTCTTCCTGATGATGCTGCTCGGCGAGACCGCGACCCTGGGCGCCTTCGTCGCCCAGGACCTGCTCCTCTTCGTCCTCTTCTTCGACCTGATGCTGATCCCGTTCTACTTCCTGTTCGGCGCTTGGGGCACCGACCGCGAGGGTGGTCCGACGGCCGCCGCGGCGACGCTGAAGATGCTCGTCTACACGCTGATCGGCTCGCTGCTGATGCTGGTCGGGGCGATCGCCACCGCGATCATCGCCGCCGACGGCGGTCAGATCACCTTCTCGATCGCCGAACTCGCCAAGCACCCGATCGGCGACGGCAGCCAGCGCTGGATCTTCTGGTTCTTCGCCGCCGCCTTCCTGGTCAAGATGCCGGCCTTCCTCCTGCACGGCTGGATGCCCGACGCCTACCGGGCGGCGCCGCTGCCGGTGCTGGCGGTCTTCTCCGGCGTGCTCGCCAAGGTCGGCGCCTACGGCTTCCTGCGCGTCGTCCTGCCGCTATTCCCGACCGCCACGGTCCAGTTCCAGGAGGTCGTGCTGGTGATCGCTCTCGCCTCGATCCTCTACGGCTCGGTGATGGCCTTCACCCAGACCAACGTGCGGCTGATCGGCGGCTACTCCTCGGTGGCCCAGCTCGGCTTCATCACCGCCGGGATCTTCGCCCTGCGCGCCGACGGCGCCGACGGCGCCATCCTGCAGATGGTCAACCACGGCCTCGTCGTCGCGCCGCTGTTCATCATCGTCGCCATCCTCGCCGAGCGCAGCGGCAGCGAGGACCTGCGCGAAATGGGTGGCATGGCGATGCGCGCCCCGGCTCTGGCAGCGCTCTTCCTGATCGTCACCCTGGCCACCCTGGCGATGCCCGGCTCGGCCAACTTCATCGGCGAGTTCTACATCCTCAACGGCCTCTTCCAGGCGAAGATCGTCTTCGCCTTCGTCGCCATCTCGGGCGTGGCGATGTCGGCCTACTACGCCCTGCGCCTCTACCAGCGGACGATGCACAACCGCAGGCCGGACACGATTCCCTCGCGCGAGATCGGGCTGCGCGACAGCCTCGTGCTTGCGCCGCTGGTGCTCTGCATCGTCGGCCTCGCCCTCTACCCGCAGCTGATCCTGCACCGCACCGATCCCTCGGTACAGGCCAGTGTCGCCGCCACCCACGAACCGCCCCCGACCGCCCAGTTGGTAAAGCGATGACCTTCCACGCCCCGGAGATGGATTACGCCGCGCTCTCGCCGGTCATCGCGCTGACCGCGGGCATCTGCATCGTGCTGCTCAGCGCGGTCTTCGGGCGTGGTCGAGGTTTGAGTCGCATAGCGGTTCAAAGCTCGACCACGCCGGTATTGACGCTCTTGACCCTGGCGACGACCGCCGGCCTCTTGATCTGGCGCTGGGACGATCCGACCGACCTGGTCGCCGGCGCCCTGCGGCTCGATGACCTGGCGATCTCGATCTCGCTGATCGCGATCGCCGCCGCCACCTTCGCGGTGCTGCTCTCGATCCGCGAGCCGGCCGCCGAGCAGGCGGGCTCGGGCGAGTACCACGCGCTGCTGCTCGGCTCGGTGCTGGGCATGGTGCTGCTGGCGCAGGCGCAGAACCTGGTCAGCTTCTTCGTCGCCATCGAGACCCTCTCGATCCCCCTCTACATCCTCTGCGCCACCAACATGGTCCGCGAGCGCTCGCTCGAGTCGGGCCTCAAGTACCTGATCGTCGGCTCGCTCGGCTCGGCGACGCTGCTCTACGGCATGGCCTTCCTCTACGGCGGCTCGGGCTCGACCGACTTCCTCGGCATCTCCGCCGGCATCGGCCACGCCGGCCTGCTCGGCGACCCACTCGTCCTCGTCGGCATCGCCCTGGTCGCCGTCGGGCTCGCCTTCAAGACCTCGATCGCCCCCTTCCACCAGTGGACGCCGGACGTATACGAGGGCGCTCCTACGCCGATCACCTCCTTCATGGCGGTGGCGACCAAGGCCGCCGCCTTCGCCGTCTTCGTCCGCTTCTTCGACGTCGCCCTGGCGGGCGAGGCGGGCGACTGGCAGCCGGCCCTGGCGGCACTCGCCGCGGCGACGATCGTGATCGGCAACGTCGGGGCCCTCGGCCAGAACTCGCTCAAGCGACTGCTCGGCTACTCCGGCGTCGCCCAGGCCGGCTACATCCTCGGCGGCCTCGTCGTCGCCAGCCAGGCCGGCGTCGACGCGCTGGTCTTCTACCTCGCCGGCTACCTGTTCATGAACCTCGCCGCCTTCAGCGTGATCGTCGCGCGCGAGCGCGAGACCGCCTTTGGGGACGACATCCGTGCCGTGCACGGACTCGGCGCCGAGCGCCCGCTGCTGGCCTGGCCATTGACGATCTCGATGCTGGCCCTGGCGGGCATGCCGGCGACCGTCGGCTTCATCGGCAAGCTCTACCTGATCGAGGCTCTGGTCGAAGGCGACTACACCTGGCTCGCCGTCTTCATCGCGGTCGGCTCGATGATCTCGCTCGCCTACTACCTGCGGGTGGTGGCAGCGATGTGGATGCCGAGCGCCGAACCCGCCGGTACCGCCCCGGCGATCGCCGGCGCCGCCCCGGAGGCCGACCCCATCGACCCCGAGGCCGGGACCCGCCCCTACCTCGTCGGCCCGGCCATCCTTGCGGCGGCCGGCGCGATCTTCTTCGGCGTCATCCCCCAACCCCTCGTCGACTTCGCCCAGCACGCCGGGTCCTCCCTCTTCTAGCGAGCGCTGAAAGGCTGCCGCGAATGATCGCCTTGCTTACCGCTGCAACGATCGCGATCGCCGTCACGGTGGGAGTCGTCGCTGAGCGACGCCGGCCCCAGGCAGCGGCGCACGCGGCGCGCCGTTCGCTGACTCTGATGCTTTACGTACTGCTGCCGCCGGTGATCTTTTTCAACGTCGCGTCCAGCCACATCGACGTGAATCACGGCGTAGGGCTGGTGCTGGGTCTGCTCGCATCGGCGCTGGCAGCGCTCACCGCGTACCTGATCGCAAGCCGCGTCTTGCACTTGGCGCGTCACCGCACCGGCGCCGTCGTCTGCACCGTGCTCAGCGTCAACACCGGCTACCTCGGCTACCCGCTGACGGTGGCGCTGCTCGGGCGCGACCAGTTGTCCACGGCCGTCCTCTACGACGTGCTCGTCACCGGGCCGTGCCTGCTGCTCGGCGCCTTCGCGGTCGGCGCCGCGCTCGGAACCAAGGCCGGCGAAGGGCCGCGCGAGCGGGTGCTTGCCTTCTTCACCCGCAATCCGCCGCTCTATGCCGCGATCGCCGGCCTGCTCGCCCCTGACGTCCTCGCGCCGCAGGTTCTCGTCGACCTCTCACAGGCGCTGCTGGTGGCGATCCTGCCGATTGGCTTCTTCGCCGTCGGCGCCACGCTCGCCGAGAACGCCGAACACGGCCAGCTGCCGATTCCGCCACCGCTTACCCGGCCCGTCGCCGTCGCCCTCGGCGCTCGCCTGGCGCTGGCCCCGGCGCTGCTGACTCTCCTCGCCGCGCCGCTGATCGACCTGCCGGCCGCCTACCGCCTGATGTCAGCGATGCCCTCCGGGATCAACTCGATGGTCGTCGCCCATGCCTACAGCCTCGACATGGAGATCACCGCCGAGGCCGTCACCTGGTCGACCGCGATCGTCGTCCTCGCCTCCCTCGTCTCCCTGCTCCTCTGACGTGCCGGTGCTGCGCTGTCCATATGGACCTATCAGCACCGGCACGTCCTTATCCTGGAGCGATGCTGCAGCACGTCACGCTCGAGGTCGCGCCGGAGGAGATCGAGGGCTCGATCGCGTTCTGGAGGCTGCTCGGCTTTAGGCAGGTCGAGCCGCCGGCCGCATTGGCCGAGACCTTCGTCTGGATGGAACGCAACGGCACCCAGATCCACCTCGAACGCAACGGGGCACCGACCGTCCCCTCACACGGCCACACCGCGGTCGTGGTCGAGGACTTCGAGCAGACGGTCGAGCGTCTACGGGACGCCCGTTTCGAGGTGAACCCCGGCCGCGAGCACTGGGGGGCGCCGCGTGCCAAGGCGGTCGCGCCCGGCGGCCACGTGGTCGAGTTGATGGCCGCCTCGCCCGCGCCCTAAGAAAAGCCGCAGCCGGCCCAGATGGCGGCAATCACGAAACCGGCGCCGACCAAGAAGATCACGAGCCTCAACACGAACCTGTGCCCGACCAGCGGCACCAGCTTCGTCCTCTTGATGCCCCCGTAGAGCCCGCTGCCCAGCCTTCCTTCGCCAAAGGCAGCCGGAAGCTGACACCGCCGTTTGTTTTCCCTGATCAGCCTGGTGCTCCCGTCGAGCTCTTCGAGAGCGACCAGGCCGCATTGGACCAGCTCGTCGTTTCGGACATCGAGAGCCAGGAAACCCGCCGCGACGAGGGCGCCGAGCATGCCGAGCGCCACCCCGAAGCCATCCCAGGAATGGCCAACTGCCTGCGCATAGCCGACCAGCAGCAGGCCGACGATGACGAGGAAGAAATTGAATGACGTCAGGCGTTGCGAGGCGTGATACTGGAACCAGTTCCAAGCGAAATCGGCGTCGACATCGGGACTCGTCGTGCCGCTTTTCTGGGATCCGGTCAACGACCGTCTCAGCTCGGCGTGCTCAGGGCGGTCGCCGCGACGACCCCCAGATAGGCGACCGCGATCACCACCTCGGCGATCAAGGCCAGGTATCCGATCTGGGCGAACTCGGCCTCGTGCTCGCGGATGGCGGAGAGCTTGACCGACTCGGCGACGAGCTCGAGGTCGATTCGCTGCTCGTCGAGAGCCGCGGTGGCGACGAGCTGGCGGCGAACCGGGTCCTCGGCCCCGTCGGGAATCGGATCGCGGCGAGGAACGTCGACCGGGAAGAAGACTCCGGGCGGATCGTGCCTGCTCAAGATCGCGTTTGCCAGCGCCCGCGGCTCGTAGGGCATGACGGCTCCGAGCAGGGAGACGATGGAGACGACGAAGGCAGCGGCGGCCAGCCCCCCGAGAACCAGGGCGAGAATCGGCAGCGCCCCGGAGGCCTTTGGGTATATCGACGCCGCCTTTGCGGTCACCGTGAGGAGGCCGGCGAAGAGCAGGCCGTGGGTGATCAGGGCGGCGCTGCACTTCGCGTCGTTCGCGTGGATGGTGCCCTGGCGATCCTTGATGCCCTCCAGCAACAACTCCCGCGTGAGCCGGTGACGAGATGCGCGAATCACTCACACTAATTATGAATCCCCGTCGGTCGGAACCCGGCATGGCCGCCACCGTCCTCGCGGGTCGTCAGTATGGAACCACCGTCGATGGACCGGCCGAGGTGTTACATAGCGAGCCCTCTCGGCTTCTCGGAAGCCGGGCGCTACTACTACCGCGAGGTCCTCCTTCCCGCGCTGACCGGGATCGTGGAGCCGGTCGATCCCTGGGCTCTGGTCACCGACGAGGAGATCGCCGCGGCGAGCGAGGCCGGTGGTGAGCGGGAGATGGCGGCCGAGATCGGCCGCCGGAACAAGGAGGCCCTGGCAAGCTGTCGTCTCTTGCTGGCCATCCTCGACGGGCAGGAGCTCGACTCGGGCACCGCCGCCGAGATCGGCTACGCAAGCGCCCTTGGCCTGACCTGCCTCGGCCTGCGCACCGACCACCGCGAGACCGGCGAGGTGGGCGCCAGGGTCAACCTCCAGGTGGAGGCATTCATCGTCTTGTCGGGAGGAGCTATCGCGAGCAGCCTCGACGAGTGCCTCGCCCTGCTGAGGTCAAAAGCAGCCGCCGGCCCTCCGGAAGACGCCCCGGCGTAGGACCCGGCGCGTCGGCCGCGCCCTCTACGATGCGCCGGTGCGCTACCCGGTCGAGGACTTCACCCCCGCGGAGCAGGATCTCCTCGCTCCCCACTTCACCAATCTCGACCGGCCGGTGTTCGCGCTCGTCAACCTGCCGGAGACCGTCAAAGGGGCGCTTTTTGCCCGCTATTCGCGCTATTCGGGGACTGCTCGCCGCCTCTTCCTCGACGAGTTCGCGGGCGATCTGCCGAGCGGCGAGCGACCCTTCGACGGCGATGAGGGCAAGCGGGCGGCCGAACTCTACGAGCGCATCTTCGCCGGCTACGGCGACGACTCGATCGCTCAACTCGGCGGCGCCCATCTCGCCTGCGAGTGGGTCTCCAACGTCCTCACCAAGATCCTCCA
The DNA here is from genome assembly GCA_030152505.1 of Solirubrobacterales bacterium. Lineage (GTDB taxonomy): Bacteria > Actinomycetota > Thermoleophilia > Solirubrobacterales > 70-9 > VRUE01. The sequence goes on from JASLJO010000074.1 coordinate 9,648, forward strand.
GCGAGGTCGCCTGGCCGCCTACCTCGAGCAATCGACCCGCTACATCCCCTACGACAAGCCCCTTCCCGACGGCGGCTACCGCTACTACAGCGACGATGAGCTGGGCCCGCGGTTCGCCGCGGCGATGGACGAGCTCTTCTCGATCTACTCGAGCTCGCTGACCCAGGTCGAGGACTGGGCGGCGGAGCGCTGGCCGCGTACCGAGGGCGAGCCGGAGGGGCCCTGGCGGCGTTCGATCCGGGCCAAGGCGCTCGACCTGTTGCGCGGGCTGCTACCCGCCTCGACGCTGAGCCACGTCGGCATCTACGCGACCGGCCAGGCCTACGAGCAACTGCTCCTGCGACTGATGTCCTCACCGCTGCCGGAGGCGCGCGAGTACGGCGGGATGATCCTGGGCGAGCTGAAGCAGACGATGCCGAGCTTCGTCTCGCGGGTCGAGCGCCCCGACCGCGGCGGCGAGTGGGTCTCCTACCTGGAGGGCAGGCGTGAGGCGACCGAGAGCTGGGTGGCGCGGCTGGGACTCGACCGCCGCGGGGCAGGCGAGGACACGCCCTCGGTCGAGCTGGTCCACGTCGACGGCAGCGAAGAGGATCTGCTCGCCGCCTGCCTGTTCGAGGTCGCCTCGACCGCGGAGACGGAGATCCGCAACCGCGTCGACGTCCTCGACCGTGAGGAGCGGGCGGAGCTGCTCGGCGCCTTGGTTGGCGAGCGGCCCAACCGCCGGCATCGCCCCGGCCGCGGCTTCGAGGCGCTGCGCTACCGCTTCGAGATCGTCTCCGACTACGGTGCCTTCCGGGACCTGCAGCGGCACCGCATGCTGACCTGCCAGTGGCAGCGCCTGGGGCCCGACCTCGGCGCCGGGGTGCCGGAGGAGGTGCGGGAAGCCGGTGTGGGCGACCAGTTCGAGCGTGCTCTGGAGGTCTCGGGCGAGGAGTACGAGCGACTCCGCGACGCCGGCCTCCCCGAGCAGGCGCCCTATGCCCTCTGCCTCGCCTACCGGATCCGCTACGTGCTCGATCTGAACGCACGCGAGGCGATGCACGTGATCGAGCTGCGCTCAGGCCGCGAGGGACACCCCGCCTACCGCGCCGTCGCCCAGGCGATGCACGAGCGGATCGCCGCGATCCACCCGGCGGTGGCAGCGGCGATGAGCCATGTCGACACCTCCCAGGAGCCCCGACTCGAGCGGATCCTCAGCGAGATCCGGACCCAGCGCAAGAGCGCGGCGGCCGGCCAGTCCGGGTAGGGGCTCCGCTTGACAAGACGCTCCCGCCCTACCCAGACTGGCCGTCGTCGGCGTGGTCGTCGGGGTCGCCAGATCCCATATCGGTAGCTGCTTTCTCTCCTGGGCTGGGCCAGG
>JASLJO010000095.1 GCA_030152505.1 Solirubrobacterales bacterium
GACTCTTTCAAGGGTGGCATTCGCAGCTCATTCGAAACCGTCCCCGACGCACCTGTCTCCAGGTTCATCCTCAACATGCAGGGCGGCAAAAAGGGACTGGTCGTCAACAGCCGCAACCTCTGCTCCTCGAAGTCAAGGGCGATCGCCGACTTCACCGGGCAGAACGGAGTACCAGACAAATTCAACCCCGTGGTCAAGCCAAGCTGTGGGAAGGCGCGTAAGGGCCATCGACACCGCGGGCGGAGGTAGAAACGCCTGATTCTCTAGAATCGAGCCCGTGAGGAGGGACTTGAAGACCCTGGCGGGGGTGCTTGCCGCGTTGCTGCTCGCCGTGGGCCTTGTGGCCTGTGGTGGTGGGGGCGGCGACAGCTCGAGCTCGAACCCGGCTGAAACCGGCGGACAGACCCAGAGCGAAGGTCCCTCGTCGTCCACGCAGGGCGGCGGAGGCAATACCGGCAGGTCGGAAGGCTCCGGCTCCGAAGGCGACCAAGCGGCCAACTTCGTCCCCAAGCACCACAACGATTCTGGTGGCGGTTCTGACCGGTACAAGACCAAGGGGGGCGACAACAGCATTCAGGAATTCGGCGAAGAGGCCGAAGGAAGCGAATTCGAAGCAGTCGCGGCCGTCCTGCATGAATTCCTCGACGCTCGGGCCGAGGAGAACTGGGCGGCGGCCTGCACCCACGTATCCGAGGCGATTGCCGAATCGCTCGAAGCGATCGCCGCTCAGGCGAAGCAGGGCGAAGACAGGAGCTGCGCCACGATCCTCGGAAAACTGGTGAATCCCGCTGCCAAGCAGCAGATCAAGGATGAAGCGGAGCAGGCAGACGTCCGCTCGCTACGCAGCGAAGACGATCATGCCTTCGTCATCTACACCGGCGCCGAAGGCACCGTCTTGGCGATGCCCATGGTGAACGAAGGCGGCACCTGGAAGGTCTCCAGCCTCGCCGGCAGTCCGCTCAGCTGAGCGCCGCGACAGACCACCCAGAGCCGACGCCCGGACTTGAACCGGGGACCCCTTCATTACGAATGAAGTGCTCTACCAACTGAGCTACGCCGGCGTAGCTCGCCTCATTCTAGGTGGCGCGGTTCCGTCGCGCGGAGTCTCGATGATGGGGGCATGTCGAGGGCGCAGTCAGCGCGGCGGCGGGAGGAGAACGAGGTCGAGTTCTCGCGCATCGTCGCCTTCAGCGACGGGGTCTTTGCGATCGCGATCACGCTGCTTGTGCTCAATCTGGGCGTGCCCGAGCACACCCCCGGCGACGACCTCAACGGCGTCCTCTGGGGACAGCGTCAGGACATCCTCGCCTATGCGCTCAGCTTCGCCATCATCGGGCGCTTTTGGATCGTCCACCACCGCTTCTTCGGCAGTGTCGTCGGCTTCGACTCGCGACTGCTCGGCCTCAACCTCTTCTACCTCGGCTGGATCGCGTTCTTCCCCTTCAGCGCTCAGGTCTTCGGCGATCACGCCGGCGACACGGCGGCGATCATCCTCTATGCGCTGAACCTCGCCGGAATCACGCTCGTGGGCATGGCGATGGTGACCGATGCCCGGCGGGCCGGGCTCTCCCAGATGTCGGCGGAAGAAGCGCGAAAAGGCCGTCGCCGAGCCTTCAGCGTCGCGGCTGTCTTCCTCGCGTCGATTCCGGTCGCCCTCGTCGCTCCCCACCTCGCCCCCTTGCTTTGGCTCGCCCTCTTCGTCGATTCGGTCGGCCGCCGCGTGGGCAGGCGGTACACGTCGTAGGGTTTACTTGCGCCCGGCCTTTGTCTCACCCTGCCCGCGCGGCGTCGCCGTCGGCAGATGGCCGCAGACGGGGCAATCTGGCTCGGGCACCACCGGCTCGCGTTCGACCTCCATCGTGCGCAGGTCGTAGATGTGGCCCACCCCCTGCGTTGAGGGCTCTGCCAGTCCGGTCAGGTGATGCATGATGTCGAGTCCGACCTGGCCGCCGATCATGCCGCAGGCAGGTCCCAGCGTCGCCGCCGGCGACGGTTTGGCGCGGCGCTGCTCGATCGCTACGTCGAACATCGGATAGCTGCGCCGATAGGCGGCCACCTGGCAGGCAAAGCAGCCGGTCACCCCTGGCACGTACAGTGGGCCCACTCGCGCGATCGGCGGGAAGTGGCTCATCGTGATGTAGGGAACCTCGGCGGCGAAGCAGGCGCCGTTGACCCACTGCTCGATTTCGTGCGCCGGCCAGTCGGCCGCGTCGATCACCAGGTCATAGCCGCCGATCAGCGAAGCGACCGACGCCTCGCTGTCGACTTTCTCGGGCACCGTGTCAAGGCGCATGCGCGAGTTGAAGGCGCCGAGCCGCTCGGCGGCGACCTCGACCTTCAGCCGGCCTATGTCGGCCTCGGTGTAGAGGACCTGGCGGTTGAGATTGCTCTCCTCGACCCGGTCGCCATCCACCAGCAGCATCTCCCCGACGCCGCAGCAGGAAAGCGAGAGCGCGGACCATCCGCCCAGGCCGCCGACGCCGAGCACGACGATACGGGCACTCGCCAGCCGCGCCTGGCATTGCGAGGGGGTGGGGCCGGTGGTGATGTCGGAGAAGTAGCGGATCTGTCTGTCGAAGCGCTCCACCGTTGCGGCCGGGATCAGGTCGTCGTCTGCCGCGTCCTCGACCAAGCCCAACTCCTCGAGCTGGGCCAGCAGGTCGCTGACGGCCTCCCCGCCGAAGCGCTCCTCGAGCTCGGCGCGGTCGCGGCTGCCATCCAAAGCCGCGAGCAGGCTCCGTCCCTCCGCGTCGGGGTTCTCGATCTGGACGTCCGCGCCGGCGCTCGGCCGCATCAGATAGAGGTCGCCGTTGGGCGCTTCGATCTGCTCGGTGGTTCGTTTGATCCTGGGCCTGGTCATCTGCCGCCTTCCGTCGTGTCCCGGGAGGACCGGTTGATTGCTTTAATAAGTTTCAGTGACAGTCCGATGCACCCCTTTGCGGTCCGTGACCGGTACTAGGCTGGTGCTGCCTCGGGAAAGACAGAGCAACGGGAAACGGAGGGTGGAAATGGCCAGCTTGGACGGGAAGAAACTCAAACAGGTCATCGACCCGACACTAGCGAAAGCATTCACGCACCCGCTGCGCGGTCACGTGTGGATGACACTGTTCGAACGGGGGGTGGTGAGCCCAACCGAAATCGCCAACGAACTCGACCTCGACGTCACTGAAGTCAGCTACCACTTTCGCAAACTGCATAGGAAGAAGCTGATCAGGCTGGTTCGCACCGTCCAGCGCCGTGGCTTCGACGAGCATTTCTACGAGCCGGTTGCTCCTGCCTTTCATTTCGACGATGCCGATTGGATGAAACTCCCAGCGGGCATCCGCTCCAGCTTCAGTGGCGAAATGCTGCGGCAGATCATCGATGGCTTCATCGGGGCGTTGGAAGCCGGCTCCTTCGACGCCCGCAACAGGCACCTCACGCGGACCTGGCTGCTCCTCGACGAACAGGGGTGGAAGGAACTGATGAAGCTCCTGTTGCGAATCCTCGATCGAATTCAGGCGATCCAGGAGCGCTCCGCGGGTCGCTGCGAGGAATCTGCCGA
>JASLJO010000195.1 GCA_030152505.1 Solirubrobacterales bacterium
GCGCAGATGGGCTAGAAGGTCGCGGGCGAACTGGGAGGGATCGCGGCCGGAGCGGGCCATCTCCTCGACTCCGAGCAGGACACCCTTCGGGTCCTCGGCGATCACCGCGTCGACCGCACCGAAGAGGAGCTCCGCATCGGCCGCGCCGAGCAGCTGCAAGACGTCTTCGAGCCCGACCCGGTTGCCGCCGTAGGCGACCAGCTGGTCGAGGGTGCCGAGCGCGTCGCGGAAGCTGCCCGAGGCGGAGCGGGCGATCGTCGCTACGGCGCCCGCGTCGACCTCGATCTTCTCGGCTGCGGCGACACGCTCCAGCACCTCGGAGATCTGCTCCAGCGAGGGACGCTGGAAGTCGAAGCGCTGGCAGCGGTCGGCGATCGTCGCCGTCACCTTGTGCGCCTCGTCGAGGATGTAGACCTTCCAGTGGCCGCCGGCGGGCGCGTAGGCGACCCGCTCGCGCAGGTCGCGGATGTCGTCGACGGAGCGGTTGGAGGCGGCGTCCATCTCGATCACGTCGAGGGAGGTGCCGGCGGCGATCGTCAGGCAGGACTCGCATTCGCCGCAGGGGGTGACGGTCGGGCCGCCGTGCTCGCAGTTGAGCGAGCGAGCGAGGATCTTCGCCATCGAGGTCTTGCCGGTGCCGCGCGAACCGACGAAGAGGTAGGCGTGGTGGACCTTGCCCTGCTCGACCGCGTTGCGCAGGGTGCGCACCACGTGCTGCTGACCGACCACCGCATCGAAGGAGCCGGGCCGGTGACGCCGGTAGAGGGAGGTCGAATCGCTGGGCGAGGGCACTGCGGCCAGTGTATCTGCGCTCACTGAGCGGCCTGTGTCGCTTCGGTCGCGCTATGCGGAACTAAAGCGCCACAACGCCCGGTAGGTTGCGGCGGTGCCGACGGAGGTCCGCAGATGGTTGACGCCCGCCGCCTGGGTCGCCGCCGTCGCGGCGTTGCTGTTGCTGATCTTCCCTCTCGGGTTCCCCAACTACGACACGATCTACGCGCTGGTCTGGGGACGCGAACTGGCGCACGGGATGAGCCCCGACTACGGCGCCGCGCTGCCCCCCACCCCGCACCCGCTCGCCGACCTGCTGGGTCTGGTGACGACGCCGCTGGGCGACGGCGCCATCGGTGCGACGATGGTGATCGCCTACGTCTCACTGGGCCTGATCGGCTATCTCGTCTACCGCCTCGGCTCGCTTTGGTTCGACCGCCCGATCGGCGCCGTGGCCGCGATCTTCGTCCTCACCCGCGCCCCCTACCTCTCCAACGGCCTGCGTGCCTACGTCGACCTCCCCTATGTCGCCCTGGTCCTGGGCGCCCTCGTCATAGAGACCAGACGCCCCCGAGCCGGCTGGCCCGTCTTAGCTCTACTAGCTCTAGCTGGATTGCTGAGGCCCGAGGCCTGGCTGTTCTCCCTCGCCTATTTGGCCTATCTGCTCCTCGACCTGAACCAGCTCCGAAAGGGCCACCAGATTGGCCTTCGCCGGCAAACAGAACACGGCCGCGAGGGCGAGGGCAAAACACCTGAAGAGGGGGTGGGGGTGCCTCTCGAACGGGCGGATACTCAAAAACGCGGCCTAATTAGGCCGCGTTTTGTCCGGGCGAGAGGCACCCCCACCCCCTCCACCGCAATCCTCATCGCCCTCACCTTCGCCGCCCCGCTCCTCTGGGCGCTCTTCGATTGGGCAACCGCCGGCAGCCCGACCTACTCGTTCACCGGCACGCGCGAGACGGTCGACACCCTGGCGCGGCACACCGGGCCGGTCGATCTCGTCCTCTACGGCCCCCGCGCGCTCGGCGAAGTCATGCAGTGGCCCGGAATGGTCGGTGCGCTGGGTGGCATCGTCCTCGGCGTCGCCTTCCTGCGGCGCCGCTCGGCGCTCGGCATCACCGCCGGCGTCCTCGCCCTCGGCGCCTTTGCCCTGCTCGCCGGCGCCGGCCTGGCGATCATCGCCCGCTACACGATGCTCGCCGGCGCGGTGCTAGCCGTCTTCGTCGCGCTGGGGCTGCTCGGTTGGCGGTTGCTGGAGCGCGGCCATCCCTGGCGCGTCCCCTGGCAGGCCTTTGCCGCGCTCGTCGCCCTGATGTTCGTCGTCTGGACGCCGAACCAGCACGACCTGCTCTCGCGGGTCGACACCGACCTGACCAACCAGGGTGAGATCGAGTCGGACCTGAGCGACCTCGCCGAATCGGACGCCTTCGAGCCGCTCTGCCTGCCGATCTCCGTACCCAATCACCGCGCGGTGCCGCGCCTGGCCTTCGACCTCGAAGTCCGGCCCTCCCGCACCGTCAGCTCATCCGAGCAGCTCCAGCCCCGCCGCGGCTACTTCCTCGATCCGGCGAGCCCCTTCGTCATCCACAACTTCATCCTCGACCCCAACGACCCCTCCCGCTTCACCACCAGGGTCCCTCCCGGCTTCCACCGAGTGGCTCGCAACGAGTCCTGGGTCCTCTACCGCCGCTGCTGACGACGATGGAAGCATTTGGTGGTCTATAGGCCCCCAAATGCTTCACTGAGCGCGCTCGACCGCGGCAACGGCGGCGTGGGTGGAGGCGGCAAGGTCGGGATCGGCCAGATCGATGGTCGGGGGAAGCTCGACGTGGAGCTCGCTCGAAGGGTCGAGCTGCACGCGTAGGCCGTTCGAGCGTGAGGCGAGGACGTGGCCGCCGCGCTTGCGCTCGGCGTCGATGAAGTGGAGGTGGTAGCCGCTGACCTCGATCCCTTCGACGTAGTCGGGGAAGCGGAAGCCGAGCATCGTTCCCTCGACGTCGGTCAACTCGAAGACGTGCTGTTCGAGGACGACCTCGGTGAGCGGGCGAAAGGGCGGCGTCTGCCGGGGGACCGAACGGGCGCGGACGAGCTCGAAGTGGCCGTCGAGGCGGATCGCGCAGGAGGCCGCCTCCGCCGGGATCAGTTCGTCAAGCGCCGCCAGCAGGCCTCGGTGGTCGAGTGGGGCACTGATGGTGCGGTCGACCGTCGGCTCGAAGCGCGTCACCACGGCGAAGGGGGTACGGGCATCCGCCTCGACCTCATCGACGTCTCCGTCCACATCGGCCCTGAAGAAGCGGCCGTCGAGGGCGATCATCTCGCCATCGAGCCCGTTCAGCGTGCCGAGGCCGAGGTCACCGTGCTCGGCCAGCTCGGCGAAGCTGAGGTCGCCGTCGTAGGCGCCGTCGAGCAGCGCGCCGATCGTCGAAGCCTGGAAGAGCACGTGGTGCTCGTGCTCGGCGTGAAGTTCCTCCTCCCGCATCGCCTCCACGTGCAGGGCCCTGATCCAGCGCTCGTCCAACACACCGGGGAGTCTTCCATGCGAGCATCCGAGGCATGGCCGCAATCGAACTGCGTGGCGTGGTGAAGAGATTTGGTCCGATCACAGCCGTCGACGGCCTCGACCTCGACGTGCCCGAGGGCATCTGCCTCGGCCTGCTCGGGCCCAACGGCGCCGGCAAGTCGACGACGATGCGGCTGCTCACCGGGCAGGCGCTGCCCGACGCCGGCGAACTGCGGGCGCTCGGCCACGAGCTGCCCGGCGACGCCAAGGCCGCCCGCGCCGAAATGGGCGTCGTGCCCCAGCTCGACAACCTCGACGTCGACGTGACCGTCGAAGACAACCTCGCCGTCTTCGCCCGCCTCTACCGCGTCCCCGACGTCGGCGCCGCGGTCGACCGGGCTCTCGACCTCGCCCGCCTGCGCGAGCGCCGCCGCGACGCCGTCGACGAGCTCTCCGGCGGCATGCGCCGCCGCCTGCTGCTCGCCCGCGGCCTCGTCCACGAACCGAGGCTGATCCTGCTCGACGAGCCGACCGTCGGCCTCGATCCCCAGATCCGCACCCAGCTCTGGACGCTGATCGACGACCTGCGCTCGCGCGGGGTGACGATCCTGATGTCGACCCACTACATCGAGGAGGCCGAGCGGCTGGCCGACGAAGTGGCGGTGATGACGAAGGGGAAGGTGATCAGCCGCGGCCGGCCCGCTGAGCTGATCGCCCAGCACGCCGGCCGCGAGACCGCCGAGGTCTACGCGCCGCCCGAACGGCTGGCCGAGGCGCGGTCCATCGCTGAGGCTGACGGCCTGCGGGTGCGTCCCGCCGGCCCGGCGATCGCGATCGTCGGCTCCGAGCGCGCCGGCAACGGCTCGGTGCCCGACGACGCGGTGCGCCGCGCCGCCTCGCTCGAGGACGTCTTCGTGTTGCTGACCGGAGAGGAGGCCGAGTGAGCGACGGCAGGGCCCGGCTGCGGCGGCTCGAACCGGCGGCGATCGGCGGCGTGATGAGCCGCGAGCTCGCCAACTTCCGCACCTACTGGCGCGGCACGACCTTCTCCAGCGTGCTCGAACCGATCGTCTACCTGCTCGCCTTCGGCCTCGGCCTCAGCGCGACCCTGGTCGACGAAGTCAACGGCGTTCCCTACGTCCAGTACGTCGGCACCGGCATGGTCGCCACCGCGGTGATCTTCTCCAGCGCCCTGCCGGCGATGTTCGGCACCTTCGTCAAGCACCGCTTCCAGAACACCTACGACGCGATCCT
>JASLJO010000119.1 GCA_030152505.1 Solirubrobacterales bacterium
TCCTCCTCCTTGGCGGAGCGCATCTCGCGGCGGCTGCGCCCGACCCGCGTGGTCGCCATCACGTCGTACATGTTGAGCCCGATCCCGAGTTTGCGGTCACGGCGTTCCTCCGCGAAGGAGGGAACGACGAAGGGCGTCGGATAGACCAGATGCGGCGCCAGCTGCACCATCAGCTGGCGCTCCAACAGGGCCTCGCGGACGAGGCCGAGATCGAAGTTCTGCAGGTAGCGCAGGCCGCCGTGGATCATCTTCGAAGAGCGGCTGGAGGTGCCGGCGGCGTAGTCGCCGCGCTCCAGCAGGGCCACCGAATAGCCGCGCGAGGCGGCGTCGAGGGCGACGCCGGCGCCGGTCACGCCACCACCGATCACAACCACCTCGAAGCGCCGGCCGGCGATCTCCTCGAGGGCTGCGGCACGGGGCAACATCGTCAGGCGAGGTAGGTGGTGGTCTGCTCGACCGGCGGGCGCTCCGGCGGCTCTTTGTCCTGGCGCGGCCAGCCGAGGTGGAGCAGGCCGACGAAACGCTCGTGGTCCGGCAGGCCGACGGTGGCACGACCCTCGGTCGAACGCAGCAACTCCGGCGTGCGCCAGTAGCCGGCGAGGCCGCGGGCGTGGGCGCCGAGGAGGACGATGTAGGAGGCGACGGCGGTGGCGTGCAGATCCTCCTCGTTGCGCACCGGGTCGTCGCCCAGCGCGCAGGAGACGACGATCAGGGTCGGAGCGCGGTCGAGCTTGGCCGCGCCCTCGGATCCCGCCACCTTCTTCAGCCGCTCCAGCGCACGTGGTCCCAGCACGCGAAAGCGCCAGGGCGCGGTCAGGTGATGGTTGGGCGCCCAGCGCGCCAGCTCGAGCAGCTCGTCGATCTGCTCGCGTGAGAGGGGCTCCGCCCCAAAGGCCTTGTGCGTGCGGCGCGTCCGGATCGCCGTCTCGACGTCCATGAGTGAGCGAGCGTATAGACCGCGGCTACCAGCCGAAGCGGCGGCCGAGGAAGAGGACGCTTCCCAGCGAGGCGGCGGCAGCGCCGAGGCCGATGCCGATCGGGGCCCACGGACTGGGGCCGATGCCGTCACTCGCTTCAAAGGGGGGCGCCGCGGCGGGCTGCTGAGAGGGACTCGGCTCTGCTTCGGCCGCCGGGCCGGGGATCGTGCCACGGCCGGGGCCGGCGGTGGGCGGCCCGTCCGGTGAGACCCCGGCACCGGGCGGCGGAGCGATTCCGCCGGCGGCGGCGGATTCGGGCAGGTCCTGGGACGCGCCCGTCCCGGTCGCCGGGGTCCCCGGAGCCAGATCTTCTCCCGAGCTCTCGCCGGTCGGCGACGAGGCAGACGTCGCCTGACGCGCCACCGGCGTGACCGGAAAGGCCTCTCCGGCGGTCGCGGCCAGCGCCTCGGCGGTCACCCAGATCGAGCTCTGGTCACTGGACGCCGAGTAGCGGTAGTGACCGTCGCCCTCCTGGCGGGCTTCGAGGTATTCGAGCGCGCTCTTACCGCCGTTTGCCATCTGGGGATCCGCGCCGACGGCCAGCATCCCCTGCACCGCCCAAGCGGTCGACTGGGAGTTGACCGCGCCGTTGCCGCCGAGGGCGAAGCCTCCGCTTGGGCGCTGATGTTTTCGCAAATAGCCGAGGCCGTGCCGTGCCGCCTCGGTTGCTGGCATCGCCTGCATCGCCGCGGCGGTCCCATCAGCGGTACTGGGGGGCTCTGGCAGATCACCCCAGCCGCCGTCTCCGTTCTGCGCCTTCGCCAGCCAGGAGGTCGACTGGCCCAGGCCGCCGGTGGCGCCGGCGCTGCGCAGAGCGATAACGGCGAACGCCGTCGATCCCGGCCAGCCTTCGAAGGAGCCGTTGCCGCGACGCCGCTTGACCAGCGCGGAGACCAAATCGCGGCCGGCGAAGGAGCGAGGATCGATTTCGGCCCCCTCGAGGGCAAGGATCGTGCGGCCGAGAGCACCGGGGCTGTTCAGATCGTCGACATGGTCGCGCAGATAGCCGACCGGGTTGCGGCCGCCGCGGGAGACGTCGAGCGGGTTGCGGCCGGCGGCCTCGAGGCCGAGCATCACCCAGCCGGTCACTTCGAGACTCGAGTCGTCGCCCGGCGCGCTCCCCCAACCGCCGTCGGCGTTTTGCTGCCCGGCCAGCCAGACGGCGGCCCGAGTCGGACCGAGGTCGGCTGCCTGGGAGCGGGCCGGCAGGACGCTGGCCAGCGCGAGCGCCAGAAGCAGCACCGAGACGATGGCCGGCGCTCGCCACTCGAAGCGCTCACGGAAGCGGACCAGCATGCGCACCAACGCCGGCCCGGCGACAAGGGCAAGCGCGGCGTTACCGGCGGCGTGCGCCACTTCAAAGGGCACCGCACGCGCCTCCAGCGTAAGGAAGTACCGCAATGAGAGGTCTCCTCCATACGTCGCCATCAGTGAGAAGTTCAGCAGAGCGCCATAGACAATCGCGGCAAGGGCGCAGGCTACAGCGAGAGTGAAGCGCCCGGCCCGTGGACGCACCACGGCCAGACCGGCGCCCAGAATCCCGCACATCCCCCACCCCGCCATCTGCCACGGAGTCCAGGGCCCCTGTCCAAACCAGAAGTTGGAAACCAGCGCGGCGAGGCCGCCGACCGCGAATCCGGGTGCCGGACCGAGCGCGTAGCCCGCGAAGATCACGATGTCGGTGGTCGGCTTGACATTGGGGAGCGCGGCGAAGGCAACGCGACCGGCGATCGCCAGCGCCGCCAGAGCGGCGACCAGGGCGACGATCTGCGAGCGCGGACGCGATCGCTCATACCAGGCAAAGCCGCCGATCAGGACGGCGCCGAGGATGAGGAAGCTGGCCAACTCCCAGCTCACAGGTACTCCTCCCGATCGAGCACTTCGACCCCCTGCTCCGGGCTGATCACGCCGGGCCGGTCGAGGATGCGGGCGACCTCGGTGGCGAAGTACCAGCCGCCGGAGAGGACCTCGGCAGCCCCGCCGTCGGCGATGACGACGCCGTCGCCGAGCAGGACGACGCGCTCGGCGAAGACGGCGGCGAACTCGACATCGTGGGTGGCGACGACAACCCCCGCACCCTGGCCGGCAAGGGCCCCGATCAGCTCCTCCAACTCGTGCTTGCGGGCGCGGTCCATTCCTCGCGTGGGCTCGTCGAGAGCGACGAGGCCGGGGAGCGCAGCGCCTTCCATGCGACCGGCCAGCGCTATCGCCAGAGCCAGGCGCTGGCGCTCTCCTCCGGAGAGGTCGCGGGGATCGGCATCGAGGGCGGGCTCGAGGCCGACGGTGCGCAGCGCGGCGAGCCCGGCATCGCCGGGCAGCTCGTCGCCGACGCGCTCGCGGACGAGGTAGTCGCCGGGGTTCTGGGTCAGCAGGGCGATCCCGCCCGGCGCCTCGGCCTTGCCGCGCACGGGATCGATCAGCCCGGCCAGCACCCGCAGCAGCGTGCTCTTGCCGGCGCCGTTGCGACCCATCAGGGCTACGCGTTCGCCGCGGCGGACCTCCAAGTCGATGCCTTTCAAGACATCGACTGGCGTGTCGGCAGGGGTCAGCTCTACCCATAGATGACGAATGGCAGCGGCGGGCGGGTCCTGTCGGAGGGTGGGGGGTGTCCCCTCCTTGCTGGGTTTTTCGCCTGAGGAGCCTGCGGCTGTCCGAGATTGGGGTTGGGGCGAAAAACGGACGCCGCTGCGCTGGGGACACCCCCCACCCTCCGCCACCAGCCCGAGGCTGGTTGTCGCGGGGCTTGCGGAACTCAGGATTTGGCGGGCTTGGCGGACGCCCGTGGGAAGAGGGTCGATGCCGGCGAGGGAGAAGAGGCGGGCAGCCGGGGTCTCCAGAGCTGCGTCGGCTTGTTGGGCCCAGGTCAGGAAGTCGCTCGGACTGCCGTCGAAGCTCACCGTGCCCGCATCCATGGCGATCACGCGGTCGGCGGCGGCCAGGCAGCGCTCGAGGCGATGCTCGGCGAGGAGGATCGAGACGCCCCACTCCTCGTTGAGGCGGCGGAGGAGCCAGATCAGCTCGTCGCCGGCCACGGGGTCGAGCTGGGAGGTGGGCTCATCGAGAAGAACCAGTTTGGGGCGGGTTACGAGGGCCGCGGCCAGGGCTACTCGTTGAAGCTCGCCACCCGAAAGCGTGTCCACAGTGCGGTTGAGCAGGTGGGGAATTGCGAGCGCCAGAGCCACCTCCTCCACCGCGCGGGCGCATGAGGCCGGCGGGTCGCGCCGCATCTCCAGGGGAAGAGCGATCTCGGCGGAGACGGTGGTCGAGACGATCTGGGTCTCGGGGTCTTGGGCCACGTAGCCGACAGCGGACGCGAGCTCGCCCGGACCGCCGGCGATCGCGTCCATGCCGGCCACGTGGACGCTGCCGTCGATCTCTCCCCCGTGGAAGTGCGGCACCAGGCCACAGCCGGCGCGAAGCAGGGTCGTCTTGCCCGACGCCGAGCGTCCCGCCAGCACGGCGAACTCCCCCGGCGCGAGCGTCAGCGAGACGTCACGCAGGACGAGCGCCGCATTTGCCCCACTATGCGCGGTCAATGCGGTGCTCGCTCCCGGATAGGCATAGGAGAGGCGCTCGATTGCGAGCGCGGGGACGGCGCGGGGCGGGGTCGCCAGCTCAGCCACCGCGCCTCCTCGGAGCGAGACCGGCGAGGACGACGAGGGCCGAGAGGATGATCGTTGCGGGCTCGACGCCCCACTCGATCGTCGGATAGGCACGGAAGCCGTCGGCGCCCACCGCCTTCCCGACGATCGCCGCCGCAAGCACAACCGCACCGACGGCGTAAAAGCGACGGTCGAAGCGAGATTTAAGGCGGATCCTGGCGCGCACCAGACCAAGCGGGGCCAGAACGCAGGGCGGGCGGTGAAGGGAGCGCACTTTTTGGTGCGTGACCCGATCCGACCGACCGAGGACGCCGCCCCGCATAGCGTCTGGTGCCGCCAGGCTGTAGCCGCGGAGCTCCAGCGTCGCCGCCACGTCCACAGCGCGGTCGAGCGAGCCGGCGAGCAGGCGGCGTGCCAGGGCGGCTCGACCAAGCGGGGCGGCGGCGGGACCGCGCAGGCGGCCGGCGTCACGCAGGCGAGATGCATCGGCCGCGGCTACCGGCACCAGGCGAGAGATCAGGGTCGCCGTCAGGGCAGAACGCCCAGCAATGGGGCGCAGCGCCCGCAGCACCCGGTCGGGGTCGACGCAGGCCGAGTAGACGGCGAAGGCGACCATCGCCACGGCGGCCCGCAGTCCGATCACCGCGCCGGCCGCCAGCGCCTCCGCGGTGATGTTCACCTGGCCGAACAGCGGCAGCTCGCCCAACCGCAGCAGCACCGTCTCGCCACGATCGACGACGAGAGCGTTGACGGCGACGATCAGCAGCGCCAGGGCCAAGCCCATGCGCAGCGCCACGCGGACGGCGTTTTCCACGCCGGCCAGGCAGCCCGCCAGTACCGCGCTGACGCCAGCGGCCACAAGGACCAGCGGGCTCGAGTAGAGGAATGCGACCGTGACCAGGGCACCGAGGTAGACCACGGCGGCGCCCGGCGATGCCGCCTGCAGCGGCCCCGGTCGCGGCGTGTAGGCGAAGGGCGATCTCATCCGATTGGCAACGGCGTCTCCCGGCCGCCTTCGGTCACCACCGCGTAATGGTCGCGCAGGTGGGCGACATCGAGCAGCGTGGCCGCCGCCCGCACTCCCTGCGTCGTCGCTCCGGTGACCAGCCAGACCGGCGGCGAGTCGAAGCGGCGGGTGGCGGCGACCAGGCCGGCACCGGGCCCGAAGTCCCGCACCTCCTCACCGTGTTCGTCGAGCCCCCGTAGCGCCGGCTCGCCGAGTTCGCCGGCGAAGTCGGCGAAGACACCGCTGACCCGCGGCCCCCTCTCGACCAACGCCGCGTCAGGGTCGCCGCGCAGCCGCTTCCAGGGGCCGACCAAAACTCGGATCGCGCCGTCGGGCGAGCCCGCCGCCACGTCGATGCCGGTGCCTTCCAGCCGGCCGCGCACCGCATCGCAGGCGGCCCCGCCACCACGGCATTCGACCGT
>JASLJO010000174.1 GCA_030152505.1 Solirubrobacterales bacterium
GGCAAAGCCCGGCGAGGACCCCGGTGCGCTCTCCGCCCGACTGCTCGCCGAGATCCGGGGGCTCGTCCCACCCTCGCGCTCTTGGCACAAGCGCAGCTAGCTGTCTGCGAAGTATTTTGTCTATGCTTGTGCCATCATGTATCGCATGACCTGGACCGACGAGCGAATGGAAGACTTCGCCAAGCACACTGACCAGCGCTTCGATGCCGTCGATCAGCGCTTCGATGAAGTCAACCGGCGCTTCGATGAAGTCCACGGGCGGATCGATGACCTCGACCGGCGTGTCGACAAGCGCTTCGACAAAGTCGACACGGAGCTCCAGCGTGTCAACGATCGTCTCGATGGCCTCCATCGAATCCTCTTTCAGGGCAGCGTAGGGATCTTCGTCGCGCTGCTCGGCCTGATCGCCACCCAGCTGTAGCGGGTTACAGCGAGGCGAGCAGCAGCTCGCTCAGCTCGGGTTCGAGATCGCGCAGGCGCTGGGGGTCGCCGGCGCCCGCGCGAGCCGCGACCATTGCCAGGGCGGCGCCGATCAGGCGGCGCTCGAGGCCGGGGAGGGGGGTGGCGCCGCCGGGATCCGTGAGCGCGGCGCGCAGCATCGCGCCGAGTTGCTCGACCAGGTCGCGGCGGGCGGCGGCGAGGGCGGCGATCTGCGGCGGCGGCTCGGCGCTGAGCAGGCGGGCGACGTCGGGCTCGGCGGCGAAGAAGCCGAGCGCGGCGGCTATGCCGGCGCGGGTCCGGCCGCGGCGGTCGACTTCGGCGACCGGTCCGCGCTCCTCGACCAGCGCCGCGCAGGCGCTCTCGATCTCCTGACGCAGATGACCCGCCTCGGTCTCATAGGCGGCCAGCAGGCAGGCCCAGAGGTCCTCGAAGTGCTGGTAGAAGGTGCGACTGGAGACGCCGGCCAGCTCGGTCACGCGGGCCGCGGTGAGCCTGCCATAGCCCTGCTCGGCAAGTGCCACGGCCGCCGCCTCCAGCAGGCGCCGGCGCTGGTGGGCCCGGACCAGGTCCGCCGGAATGCCGTGGCGACCGGGGGAGAGGCGCAGCGGCGGCGCGGTCTCAGCCTCGGCCGGCTCTGCCAGGGCGGTGCCGGAGATGAGGCGGAGCTCGGTCACTTCTCGCCTCCCGTCAGCCGCCCGCGCTCGCGCTCGAGGAAGATGCTCGCCCGCTCGAAGGCGTCTTCTGCCTCCTCCTTGCCGAAGTAGGAACCGGCGGCGAAGTGCATCAGCTCGGGCAGTGCCGCCCAGACGCGGTCCGGCTCGCCGGTGCTGAGCGCCTCGCCGACGCAGGACTCGATCCCGCCGACGACGAAGACGCCGGTGGCCTCTGGCGGTGCCGAGGCCGGGTCGAGGTCAGCGCGAGCGCTGTCGATCGCGGCGGCGAGGCGCTCGACCGCGGCTTCGTGCCGGGCCAGCGCCGGCTCGCCGGCGATCTGGACCTCGACCAAAAGCGCCCGCGCGATCGCCGACCTCGCGGTGGCGAACTGGAAGAGCCGCACGATTGCCGCCCGCACGCCGCCCTCCCAGCCAGGAGTGGTGGCCGCGGCTTCGAGCAGGCTGACGCAGAGCCGCTCGATCCAGGTCGCGTAGGCCTGAGCGAAACAGTCCTCCATGCTCTCGAAGTCCTTGTAGAACTGAGCGCGATGGCCGCCGCTGTGCTCGAGGATGGCGCGCACCGAAGTCTCGCGGTAGCCCCGCTCGCCGGTGGCGATCAGCACCCCTTCCATCGCGCCCTCCCGCGCATCGCCCTCGGGGGCTCCCTTCGCTCCCAGCGGATCGACCCGGTTCAGCGCTGCTGATGCATCGGCTGCCATCTGCCCTATAAAAACTACTCCTTTTTTGCCAGATATGAAAGCCTTTTCAAGTCGGGTACCCTCAACTCCATGCAGTACCTCTCGCAAAGGCTGGCTCAGAGGCCGTCTCTGGGGCGGGAGGGAGGCCGATCCGACGAGGCCCTCCCGGCTCCGCGGCGCGAGCGGATCCTCGACGCGGCCGAGCGCTTGGCCGCCGGGCGCGGCTGCGCCGCCACCTCGATCGAAGCGATCGTCAAGGCGGCCGGCGTCTCCTCGGTCACCTTCTACGAGTACTTCGAGCGCAAGGAAGACTGCTTCGTCGCTGCCTTCGACCGGGCGGCGGACGCGGCGACCGTGGCACTGACCCAGGCGGCGGCGGGCGACCCGGCGGCGGGCGGCCTCAGCTGGTCAGAACAGTTCGCCACCGGCCTGCGGGCGCTGACCAAGCTGGTTGCCGCGGAGCCGGAGCGGGCGCGCCTCTGCTTGGTCGAGGCGCAGACCGGTGGGCCGGCGCTGAGTCTGCGCTTCGAGGCGGCGCTCGACCGGGTGGCGTCAAAGTTGCGCGAGGGCCGGGGCCTGGAGACGGCGCCGGCCGAGCTTCCCGCCAGTCACGAGGAGGCGACCGCCGGGGCGCTCGCCTGGCTGCTGCGCGAGCGGCTCGAGGCAGGGGATGTGGAGGGATTGGAGGCGCTCTATCCGGAACTGATCGACATCGCCCTCGCCCCCTACCTCGGCGATGGCTGACCGCGGCGCACAGGGCGGCGGAGCGCTGGCCGGGAGCGAGCGACTGCCGCCCGGCCGCCACGGCCTGCCGCGCGCCTTCGTCGCCGAGAATCAGCGCGAGCGGCTGCTCAACGGCATCGTCGAGGCAGTTGCCGAGTACGGCTACAACGCGACCACGATCGGCCGGATAACCGCCGCGGCGAAGATCTCCCGTCGCACCTTCTATGAATACTTCGCGGGCAAGGAGGACTGCTTTCTTGCCGCCTACGAGATGATCGAGGCCCACGTCCTCGACTCGATGCTGACGGCGCCGGGAGCGGCGAAGGCGTGGCCCGAGCGCGTGCGCGCCCGGGTTGCCGCCCTGCTCGAGGTCCTCTCCCGCGATGCTGCGATCTCGCGCTGCTTCCTGGTCGAGCCACTCGCCGCCGGCGGCGAGATCGCGGCCCGCTACCGCGAGGCGATGCAGCTGATCGCCGCCGCCCTGCGCCCCGAGCCTCCGCCCACGCAGCTCGACATGGAAGTCCGAGACCAGGCCCTGATCGGTGGCATGACCACCCTGATCGTCCGCCGTCTCGACGACGTCGAGGAGCTCCTCCCCGATCTCACCGAGCTCGCCCTCGCCCCCTACGCGGGGCGCGAAGAAGCAAAGCGCCAGGCCGCACTGGCCGCCTGATCCGTCTCTCCTCAGTCCTATTACAGGCTCCTCCAGGAGCCGAATACCTTCATCTCAAAAACGTCTCCTTGCATTTGTAAACCATTTCTTTTATGCTGCCACAGGTCGCTCTCAGGGAGAGGGCGGCAGGGGAAGCAGCAACAGGGAAAACGACTCCTCGGGAAGGCCGCGCGAAGCGGCCGGCAGAGGGGCTCGAGGGACAAGGAGAGAGCTACGTGAGAAGCCATGCGAAGGCGTCGCCGTTGGGATCGAACCTGGGCCGGGGCGAAAGCCGCCGCCCGTTCCGTCGTTCCGGCGCGCTCGCCGCCCTGCTCGTGGCTCTGACGGCGGCAGCATGCTTTCTTCCGGGTTCGGTCTCCGCAATCGAAATCCGCACGGTGACCGAATCCTTCGGCCCCGACGGCACCTCGGGCTCCACCTTCGGCTTCCCCGGCGCGCTCGGCTTCGACCAGGGCAACAAGCACCTCTACGCCCTCGAAGGGGGGGAAATCCACGGCTTCGACGCCTCCACCCCCGGCACCCACACCCCGCTCGGCGGCAACTTCCCCCTGAGCACGGGATCCGCCGGTGAATTCAACGGCATCGCCGCCGATCCGAGCTCCCACCACTTCTACTACGCGACCCCCGAAGAAAACACGCTCTACGGCTTCGACGAAAGCGGAGCGGCGCTCACTGGCTTTCCGATCGCGGGACAGAACTTCTCCTGCGGTACCGCCGTGGACTCCTCGGGCAACGTCTACGTCGCCGAGGCAAACGAAGGCAAGGTCAGGAAGTACAGCCCCTCCGGCGCGCTGCTCGGCACTATCACGGTTGGCGGCGAACCATGCCACCTCGCCTTCGACTCCGAAGACAACCTCTACGCCGGCTTCTACTACGGGCCGACCAAGAGGTTCAAGAACGATGGTGAAGGCCACTATTTCCAATCAGAAGCCGAAACCATCGACCCCGAATTCACCTCGGCGATGACGGTCGATAAAGCCACCGGCGAAGTCTTCGTCATCCACTACAACTACATCCAGGTCTGGAGCACCGAAGGGGAATTCCTCTACGAACTCAAAGGCGAACCCTTCGGCGGGGAATTCAGCGGCATCGCGATCGACGAATCGACCGAAGAACTCTACGTCTCCGACTACGGCCACGCCCAGATCGATGTCTACAGCAAACCGGCATCGCTGCCCAAACTGAGCACCGAAGGCACGACCTCGATCACCGCCGCTACGGCGACCGTGCACGGCACGATCAATCCGAAGGAAGAACCGGTAGAAGACTGCCACTTCGAGGTCGTCCCCGCTGCGCAGTTCAACGCGACCAAATACAACAGCGTCACCCCGGCGCAGGAATTCCCCTGCGTCCCCGCGGCCGGCTCGATCCCCGCCGACGCCAACCCGCACGCGGTCAGCGCAAATGTGAGCGGCCTCGCTGCGGCGACGCTCTACCACTACCGCCTGGTCGCAACCAACCCGATCGGCGAAGCCCAGGGGTCCGACAAGACCTTCACCACTGGCCCCGCCGCGCCGCTGGTCGAAGAAGAGTCGGTCGAAGCGGTCGGCACCGTCGAGGCGACGGTGGCCGCAAAGATCAACCCGAAGGGCGGCCAGACCACCTACCACGTCGAGTACGGGACCACCGAAGCCTACGGGCAGAGCAGCGCCGAGAGCGCCCCGCTCGGCTTCCCCACCGACAACAGCAAGCATCCCGTCAGCGTCCACATCGGTGGGCTTCAACCCGGCACCGCCTACCACTTCCGCTTCGTCGCCAGCAACGAAGCGGGCGACGCCGAAGGCTCTGACACGACCTTCTCGACCTATCCGGCGACGAGCCCAAGCTTCGCCCCCTGCCCCAACGATCAGTTCCGCACCGGCTTCGGCGCCCACCTGCCCGACTGTGCGCGTGGAGCCGCGGTTCTGGTGGGCTGTCGGGCAGACGAGGGCGGAGTGCGGCTGTCGTGCACCCAGGGGGACGTGACGCTCCATTTCCATGTCGATGAGCCTTC
>JASLJO010000185.1 GCA_030152505.1 Solirubrobacterales bacterium
CCGGCACTGTGAAGGGCAACCGCGAAACCGAGCGCGGCCAGCCCCACCAACAGCGGCAAGATGTCCGCCAGACCACCGCCACCCCCGCCGCTGAGCGTCGCCACCCCCCGGCGGGGAGCGTGGCGGACCGCGACCATCTGGTGGACCATGTCGTAGGCCTCCTCCTCCTCTTCTTCGCGCTGGACGGCCTGCACAGGCGAGGTCCCGCTGGGCGGGGTCGGCTGGAAGGCTGGCGCCGGAGGTGGCGGCAAGATCGGCACGATCGGCGTCGCGGGCGGCGCCGGGGCGAAGAAGTACGTCGGCGCCGGAGGTGGCACGGGGCTGGGCGTCGCGGGTTGGGGGACCGGAGCCGGAGCGGGCAGAGCCGGTGGCGGGGGTGGCTGCAACGGCACGGGCGCGGGGGCCGGCGTCACAGGCGCGGGGGCCGGCGGCGCAGCCGGTGAAGGGGAGCCTTCCCTGGTGCTGCGTTGAAGCAGCGGGGTCGTCCCACATGGGCGCTGTACGCTGCCGGCGAGCACGGTCACCTTGGTCGAATAGGCGATGCCCCCCGCGGCGACCGTCACGGTGGTCGTCCCGGCGTTGAAGGCGCATAGCAGGCCGGAGCCGGCATCGAGCACCGGCTTGTCGTTCACCAGGAGGACGTTGCGGGGGTTCGGTGAGGCCGGGTCGTGAGCCACGAAGTCGGCGACCCGCGGGTCAGAGGAGGCGAAGGTGTACTCCGGAAAGACCGCGGTCGAGCACTTCGGCCCCTGGCACTCGTCAGGGATCTGGACGTAGGGGTCGGGGTTCATCACTTCGCATCCCCGTGGCGCCGCGGCGCCGGTGCACTCCCCCCCGCCCAGCGGCCGCCGCGCCAGCGCTTCGAACAACGCCACCCTGCCGCGGCGGACCAGAGTGCCGTCGGCGGCGTCCAGAGCTAGGGAGCCAACGTTGGGGATCAGGCGCACTCCGACCGAGGCCACGTTGGTCGCCGGGTTGCGAGCGGCAACGTTGACCGCGGCGATCAGGAAGCCCCCGGCCCCGACGAAGTCGGTTTCGCGTTTTTTCGGCGCGTTCACGTAGCCGAGCGTGCCGGTGCCGAACGCCGGGATCGAGCGGCCGCCAGAGATCAGCGAGTACTGGCGGTTCTGTTCGGGGAACTCGAAGAAGTAGGCCGAGGCACCCCACCCTTCGCCACCAGGCGGGGGCCCGCATTCGGAGGGCCAGGCGCCGCGCACGAGGATCGGCAGCACGACGGCCGCGTCCGTCGCCCTGCCGCCGGCGACCTGGCCGGCGAGGTCGCGCTGACCGAGGACGATCGCCGGGGTCCCCGCACTGCCGGCTTCGTGCAACTGCCCGGCGAGCCAGCAACGCTGGCTCTGACCGAGGGCCGGCGCCGAATAGTCGAGCACGATCACCCGCACCGAGCCCTCGCTCCCACTCGAGAGGAAGGAGTAGTAGGCCTTGCCGGGTTCGCTCTGCGAGAGGGGGAGGAGGCCTTCACTCGGCGATGCCGTCCCGAAGGGCCGCGGGAAGCCGGCAAAGGCGGCCGAAAAACCGGCAAGCGACGCCGAGCGGTCGAGATCGGACTGGGCAGGAGCGGCGAATACGGGAAGCGCGCCGGCGGCGGAGCCGAGGCGGCGCGCGTACGCCTTCTCCTCGCGTTCGAAAGCGGCGGCGCTCAGCGTGGTGCCGGCCCCGGCAGCGACTCCGCCGCCGGCGTAGAGGAAGGCACGCATGCCGGAGATGCCGGCGGCTTTGCCGACCGCCGCCCGCAGCCAGCGCTCCGGGCCGATGCCCGTCCCGGCGAGGTCGGCGCACGGGCCGGCGCACTGGGCGCCGCCGCCGATGGCGAAGTTGGCGCTGGCCGCGGTGACCGGAATGGCGCCTTCGGAGGCGTTGGAGGGCGGTGCCGCCGAGGCGCCGTAACGCATCACGCCCGCGG
Organism: Solirubrobacterales bacterium; assembly: GCA_030152505.1. GTDB lineage: Bacteria > Actinomycetota > Thermoleophilia > Solirubrobacterales > 70-9 > VRUE01. The sequence continues at coordinate 1,925 of JASLJO010000185.1, forward strand.
TCTGGACCGATTCACCGTCGAACTGGACGAAGGTGCCGGTTTCGCCCCCGACCATCCACCCTTCGCCCCCGTCCGGGCTCACCAGCATGGCCAGCACCGGATCGGGCCTCACTGGCAGGTCGTAGGACTGCTGGCTGCCGGGGCTGGGCAGCGGGAAGGCCTCGTGCTGCTCGTCCCGCCACCCGGTCGCCGTCTGGCGCAGTATGAGCCCGACGCCGGGCAACGGATATGGGTCGGTGAGGAGCGGCGCCTGACCGACCGGCGACGGGTTGAAGACCTGTTCCAGATCCGTGCCGGAATCGCGGTCGGTCTGGCCCTGTGCAACCGAGACGAGTGCCCGTACCTGGCCCCCTTCGCGGATCGCCACCAGGGCTGCCGGGTAACCGATTGGACCGCCGGCGGCGCGTTCCCAGGCGGATGATTCGCCCTGGCGCGCGATCACGCCGTTGCCCGCCGCCCCTTCGGCGGTTGCGATCACCGCGCCGCCGTCGGGCAGCCCGGCAACCCGCTGCGGCACTCCGCCCGCCAGGGCGGTCTCGGCTGCCGCTTCGACTTCCCAGCCGGAGCCGCTGTTGACGATGACACCGCCGACGTAAGAGGCGGTGCCCGATTTCACGACCGGGTATTTCCAGGTGGCAAGCGCCTGGTTGCCGGAGAAGGCGATCGAGGTCAGGTTGGCTTCGGACGGGATTCCCGCCGGAAGCGCTTCCCGGGTCCAGGTGCGACCGTAGGCGAGCAGGGCCCCCTGCTTGCCGACGACGTAGCCCCTGCTCTCGTCGTCAGGGTCGAAGGCGATGCCGGTGAAGTTGCCCCGGGTCAGGTTCGGGGGCAGCGCCGGATCCGGTTCCCAGAGTTCGGTTTCCCCGTTCCAGAGCCAGATCGCGGCACCGTCACCCACCGCGTAAGCACGTTTGGGCCGCGGCCAGGCGACGCTGCGCAGGGTCGGCGTCGCCCGCCTACCCGCTGACGTGAGCAGGAATTCCGGTTCCCAGCCCCGATCGGGGATGTAGCGGGCGGCCTCACCGTCGGCGCCGACCGCGAGGGCTTCGGACCGGGTCGCCCCGACCGGGGCGCCCGGCTCGGGCGCGATCGCCGTCAGCGGCCGGCGGAAGGGCACCGGCCAGGGCTGCAGGCGCGAGGGTTCCGGATTGCGGGTCAGGTGCAGCGGCGTGCTCGCTCCCAGCCAGCCGGCATCCGGCGCGGCCAGCGCCGCCCCCTGGCTCGAGCCGGCCGAGCCGCCCGCCAGCGTGATCCTCGTGAACGCGCTCCCTTCGAGGCTGAGGATCGCGCCCTGGCCGACGCCGGTCACCACGCGACGCCCGAACTGATCGGATCCGCCGGCGGGCGGCCAGGCAAAGCTGCGGCCGTCGCCGGAGGGGAGTTCGGCCCCCAACTCGTGCGTGCAGAGCTCGGCCGGCAGGCCGGTGTCGCACCAGGAGCCGGTGACTTCGCCTTTGCCGAGGTCGTAGTAGAAGGTCGCCGGCTGCTTTCCTGCCCCGGCGTCGATTTCCGCGTCGACCCATGCGCCGGCGGCGCTGACCGTCAGCGGCTGGCCGGCGTCCCGAGCAGCAAGCGACGAGGTCCCGGGTGGGGCTTCCTGGGCGAAGAGCGCCCCCAACGAGCCCGTGGGGCCCAGTGACTGCTGGCGCCAGACCGTCGTCGCGCCGCTGCCCTGGCGACGGAAGAGCTCGATCCCCTCCCCCGGTTCGGCGCCTTTGGCCAAGAGCCACGCCTCGCCGCCCCCGGCTTCGAGCGAGAGCACGGTGAAGCCGGCGGGGGGCGCCGTGCAGCCCGGACCGCCTCCCGTGCCGATGCAGATCGGCTCGCGCGACCAATTGCCGGAGGCGTAGGAGAGCACGGCTTCGGGGCTGCCGGAGCCGTTCTGGACCACGGGAACGACCAGCGCCCGGGTCGCGCTGCCGGAGGCCGCCGTGGCGCTGAGCAGCGGGGGCGTGCCTTCGGTCTCGAAAAGCGCTTCTTCGGGCCCCATGACTTCGGTCGGAGGCTCGGGCGCCGCCCGCAGCGAACCACCGGGGTCACGGACGATCAGGAAGGTCTGTTCTTCGCCGCCGACCGCCGCCGCCACGACACCGCCGCTGGGAGTCGTCCGTCCCACGTCGGGGCCCTGCCGCCATTCGAGTTCGGCGATCGGCAGGCCGTCGCTCGTGACCGGCGCCGGCTCGGTCGACCAACCCCCGTCGTCGGTGTAGCGGGCAAGCGTCCCGCCGGCATCGGCGGTCGCCCAGACCTCACTGGTTGCCTCTTCGGGCGAGGCGCCGAGAAAGGTATCGGCGGGGGCGCCGAACGAAGGCTGGGCGATCAGTTCGCCGCTGTCGGCGGCGCCGGCCCCGCTCACGCCGAGGTCGAGCAGCACCGAGCTGACGAGTGAGGCGAAGAAGCAAAGGGCGAGAAGCGCGCCGGTGAGCTGTCGTGCCTTCATGCCTTCCCCTGCTTCAGCGCGTGGACCCGCAGGTCGAGCCTGGTCGGCCAGCGCTTGGGATCGAGCGGCAGGGTCAGCTTCCGCTTCCCCTTCGTCATCGTGTAGCGCTTCGTCTGTGCGACCACGCGTCCCTCGCGCTTGGCGATCAGCTGCACGTGGGCCTTGGCATGGAGCACGAAGCTCAGCTCGAGCACATGGCCGGCGATCAGCCGCCGCTGCAGGCCGCTGACGATCGGCGGCTTGCGCCGAGGCAGGGGTTCTTCAAGTATTTCTGCCGTCGGTTCGTTGCTGTTTTCGGGGTAGGCGCCGGAGTTGTCTTCAGGCAGCGAGGTCGGCGGCACGCTCGGCAGGCTCGCGTCCGGCGGCCTGTAGGTGACGAGTGCGTGCAGCAGGGGGTCGGTGTCCTGGGCCAGGTCCGGCCCGAGGTGGAAGAGCCACCCCCTCTGCGTCGCGGTCCAACATTGACCTGCCGCGGGGCAGGCGACCGGGCCGGCCGGTCCCTTGCTCCCGATCGCTTCCGAATCGCTCGGCAGCAGCACCGCGGGATCGACGCTGCCGTCCGCGTGTATTCGAGTCAACCGGGCCTTCGAGAATTCAGGCGAGTCGCCGGCCCGGCGAAAGGAGACCCAGGCGGCATCGCCACCCGGTTCCGCTGCGACTCCGCCGATCCCGTCGCCGCCGGCGAGGACGCCCCCGGGATCCTGCAGCTCCACGCCTTCGAAGCCCGCTTCCCCGAGCCGGACGACGAGAATCGAGGCCGGCGAGCCTTCCGTGGCGCCGGCGACCCCCCACATCTGCTCTCCGTCGCTACTCAGGTGCAGACCTTCGAGCTCGCCAGGTTTGACCGGCAGCGCAGGTTCGGTGTAGAGCGGCAGGAAGGCGAAAGCGCCACCGCCCGCGAAGATCTGGTGCAACAGGCTGGGTTCGGATTCGAGCTCGTCCGAGGTGACGTCGCCGGCGCGGACGGCGACGCTCTCATAGAAGGCGCCCCGGTGGTGGACGATGCCCGCCACCGAGCGGCCCGGGTCTTCGAGTTTGGGTTGAGCTTCGGTCAGCGATGGGATGGCGGTCACGGCCGAGCCGTCCCAGTGCAGGTGGAACGCGCCGACGTTGATCGTGCCCGGCAACCGTTCGCCACCGAACCAGCAGTCGCCGGGGGAAGCGCAGGCGGCGGCGGTCATCGACAGGTAGGAGCCGGAGACACCGAGCGGCTCCGCGTAGGAGGCGGCGACGGCGCCGTTGACGAAATGGCAGAGTGAGATGTGCTGGGGCGGCGAACCGCCGGTTTCCTGTCCGGCCTGCTGGTCGGAGATCGTCCAGAAGTCGTTCGGCCCCGCGTAGGCGATCCGACCTTCGTGGCCTCCGCACACCGTCGAGTAGCGGTACCAGCCGGTCCCGTCGTAGGCGAATAGGCCGGCCGCAACGCCTTCGTTGCCGGCCGTGATCAGCATGCCCCGGTTCGGCGCCCAGAACGCGATGTCGCCAATTTCACCGATCGTCGTCGGCACTCCGACCCCGGCGGCCAGCGGCTGCTCGGATCGCCATTCCGCCGCTGACGCCGAAGAGCCAACAGTGGCCACGGCGGCGATGGCGAAGAGGAGGGCGGCGAGCGGAAGGCGCCTCACCGCCGCCCCCTCTTCTCGGCGTGGGCATGGAAGCGCACCTGCACTGCGCCGTGCAGCCGCCCGCCCTTCCTGCCGCGGAAGGTCACGTGCGCCGTCGCGTAGATGCCTTCGCGCGACCGGCTGAGGCGCCTGTAGCGCGGCGACGGCGCGAGGATCATCGCCACCGCTCCGCTGCCCCGGGCCCGTCGCCCCGCCGCCGCCAGAGGGCGCGGCCTCGTGCCGACCACAGACGAGGTCAACACACGGGCGCGCAGCCGGCCCGCCGCCGGGACGACCGCGATCAGCTTCACGTCGCCATCCGGCAGGGAGAACGCGCTGAGCGTGAGGCGGCGGTGGCGCTTGGGCAGGCGCTGCGACGGCGGCCGCGAGATGTTCACCGCCGCCGCGGTGCGGACACCTTCCTCGTCGCTGACGAGGAATACGTCGTCGGCGTCGTTGCCGTCGCCTTCGACGAGGTTGGCGGCGGTCGAGGCGAACGCGATCAGATGGCCGCCCGAATCGAGAGTGGGCGAGGTCGCGCCGGCGCCGTTGGCGCCGGCACCGGGCCCGAGCGAGGCTTCATCGGCTCCGCCGTCGCCATGGGTGACCCTGCGCAGGGATTCGGTTTCGAGGTCGAGCAGGTAGAGCTCGGTCAGGCCCAGCTGCGAGGGTGGCGTCGTGACCAGGTTGGGCGGCGCGAGAGGGAACCGCTGACGCGCGGTGGCGAAGGCGATGCGGCGGGCGTCCGCCGAGATCGCCAGATCCCAGATGTGGCCGTTGAGCGGGACGTAGGGTTCGTGGTTGACGACACTCCCTTCTTCGCCCGGTTTCACCGGGACCTGGCGCGTCAACTGGCGCAGCGCCTGGGTCCGGCTCAGCCCGCCGGCCATGTCGACGAGGAAGACGTTGGTCGCTTCGGTCGGGTTGCCGATCAGCGCCACGTAGCGGCCGTCGGCATTCAACTGGGGAACGCCGTCGAGGGGACCCTGCGTCCCCAG
>JASLJO010000210.1 GCA_030152505.1 Solirubrobacterales bacterium
CGCGGGGGTGCAAGGGCAGCGAGTCCGTTTTTCGCCAAATTCACCTAGACCTCGACTCGAGGTCGAGACTAAGCGAAGGGCACAGATCGCTCAGAGAGCTCTGCGGCAATGCGAGATCCGGCCCGCGGGTCACGAAAGCTCTCCGTGCCGACTGCCACCAACCTCGCCCCCGCGGCGAGCATCTCCGCCGCGTCCTCGCCGCTGGAGATCCCCCCCATGCCGACGATCGGCACCTCGACGGCCGCGGCCACCGCACGAACCTGGGCCACTGCGATCGCCCGGATCGCCGGCCCCGAAAGTCCCCCATGTCCGGCCGCGATTCCGGGTTGCCCGGTGGCCGGATCGACGGCGCTCGCCTTGATCGTGTTGATCAGCGAGGCCGCATCCGCCCCACCCTCTTCAGCCGCCACCGCCACGGCAACCGGATCGGTCACATTCGGCGTCAACTTGACGATCAATGGCTTCTGCGTCAAAGGCCGCAGCGCTTCCAGCAGGCTCAGCGTCTCGTCCGGCTGCTCCCCCACGATCAAACCTGAATGGACGTTGGGACACGAGACGTTCAGCTCGAACGCCGCCACCTCCACGCGGTCGTCCAGCGCCGCGACCATTCGCTTGAAGTCGTCGTGCCCGGCTGCCATCACGGACACGATCAACGGCACCGGCAGCTCAGCCAGCTGCGGCAGATCTTCCGCCAGGAATCCCTCAAGACCCTTGTTCGGCAGGCCAATCGAGTTGATCATCCCCGCCGGGGTCTCCCATATCCGCTGGGGCTCGTTTCCCGCTCGAGGCTCCAGCGTGATCGTCTTCGAAACGAACGCGGAAAACGGAAACCGCTCCAGCAACTCGTCGCCATACACGCGCCTCGCGGCTATCGCGTCGAAAGTGCCAGATGCATTGATCACTGGGTGTTTCAGCTCGATTCCGCAGAAATCGATTGCGTCTCGGCCCGCGGGTCCTGTCGCCACAGGGGACCTACCGCCTACGGCGTCACCCGCGGGAGGGGCGCTTGCGGCGGGTGCGGCTCCAGCGCGGATCACCGGGCCGTCCACGCACAGGCGCAGATAACCGTCGCCCCCCGGCTTCGGAACGGCACAGCCATTGCAGGCTCCGTAGCCGCAGGCCATCGGAGACTCCATGGCGATCTCGGCCGGGACTTCATGGGAGCTGCAAAGGGACGCGACGGCGTCGAGCATCGGCGGGGGGCCGCAGGCGTAAACGACGGCTGAGCCCGCGTCGTCGCCTTCAAGCATGGCGCCCAGCAAGTCGGTGACGTAGCCGTGGTGGCCGATGTGGCCGTCGTCGCTGGCGAGGGCGACCTCGCAGCAGGCAAAGAGGTCATCGAGACCTCCGGAGTGCTGCTCATCCCGAAAGCCGAGCAACACCCGAGCTGGAATATTGCGGGCAGCGAAACGACGACGCAGGAGGGCCAGGGGGGCGATGCCGATGCCGCCGCCGACGAGGATGGCCCCGGCCGCGTCGGACAAGAGCTTTTGGGGCTCGGAGAAGATATTGCCGAGCGGGCCGTTTACCCAGACGCGCTCGCCGACCTCCAACTCGCAGAGGCGGTCGGTTCCCGGGCCGATGCCCTCGATCAGGAAGTCCAGCCGCACCACATCGTGGTCGAGGTTTGGTTCGCTATGTGGCTCAAACCTCGACCGCGGTACGGTGGCGGCGTCGGCGACGGAGAAGGCGCGCGGCAGGAAGGGTCGCCCCCCGGCCTCCTCCCAGTGACGCTCGGCGGCGAGCATGTAGAACTGGCCCGGCTCGGGCTCGGGCCCGTCGCGGTCGAGCAGTGAGAAGACACGATAGCCGCCGGAGGCATGGGCCTCCGTCACCCGACAGGCCCGGCGGCCGAGCGGGGCGCTCATCCGGCTTGCTTGGCCTGCGCTGCGGTCCCGTGTACCTCTTGCAGACTGAGGACGCCGGGCTCACCCTGCTTTTGGGCGGCGATCGCCCGCACAGCGGCTGAGGCGCCGGTCATCGTCGTCACGCAGGGGATGCCGTGGCGGACCGCGGCTGTTCGGATCGCCTGGCCGTCGGCACGGGCGCCGGAGCCGGTCGGCGTGTTGATCACCAGGTCGCAACGCCGCTCGCGGATCAGGTCGACGACATGGGGTGAGCCCTCGCCGATCTTGTTGATCGGCGACACCGGGATCCCCATCGAGGAGATCGACTGCGCCGTACCGCCGGTGGCGATCACCTCGAAGCCGAGGTCATGGAAACGCGCCGCCATCTGCGTCGCCGCCGGCTTGTCGGTGTCGGTGACGGTGATGAAGACGGTACCTTCGGTCGGCAGCAGCACACCAGCCGCCGCCTGCGCCTTGGCGAAGGCGGTGGGAAAATCTGCGGCAATGCCCATCACCTCACCGGTGCTCTTCATCTCCGGCCCGAGGACCGAGTCAACCCCGGCAAAGCGGGCAAATGGCAGGACCGCCTCCTTGACGCTGACGTGGCCGCGCGGCGGGTCGGGCAGGTCGAGGTCGGCGAGCTTCTCGCCGAGCATCAGCCGCGCCGCGACTTTGGCAAGCGGCGTCCCGGTCGCCTTGGAGACGAAGGGCACGGTGCGCGAGGCGCGCGGGTTGGCCTCGATCACGTAGAGGCGACCGCCCGCGATCGCGTACTGGATGTTGATCAGGCCGATCACACCCAGCTCGAGCGCGATCTGGGTCGTCGTCGCCCGGATCTGCTCCAGCATCTGCTCGCCGATCGAGAGCGGCGGGATCACGCAGGCCGAGTCGCCGGAGTGGACGCCGGCTTCCTCGACGTGCTGCATGATCCCGGCGACGTGGACATCGCCGCCGTCGGCGAGGGCGTCGACGTCGATCTCGATCGCGTTCTCGAGGAAGCGGTCGAGCAGCAGTGGGTGCTCCTGGTCGGCCTTCACGTTGACCTCGAGGTAGGCGTTCAGGTTCTCGGTCGAATAGCAGATCTCCATCGCCCGTCCGCCGAGCACGTAGGAGGGCCGGACGAGCAGCGGGAAGCCGACCTTCTCGGCGATCACGGTCGCCTCCTCAGCCGAGAGCGCCGTGCCGTAGGGCGGGTGCTCGATGTCGAGCCGGCGCAGGAGGGCACCGAAGCGGCCGCGATCCTCGGCGAGGTCGATCGCATCGACCGGGGTGCCGAGCAGCGACACGCCGGCTTCCTCCAGGGCGCGGGCGAGCTTCAGCGGCGTCTGCCCGCCGAACTGGACAATCACGCCCTCGGGCTGCTCCTGTTCGCAGACGGCGAGCACGTCCTCGGCGGTCAGCGGCTCGAAGTAGAGCCGGTCGGAGGTGTCGTAGTCGGTCGAGACCGTCTCCGGGTTGCAGTTGACCATCACCGCGTCGCGCCCCAGCTCACGCGCGGTCATCGCCGCGTGCACGCAGCAATAGTCGAACTCGATCCCCTGGCCGATCCGGTTCGGGCCGGCGCCGAGGATGACGACGGAGTCCCGCTCGCCGCGGCGGACCTCCGAGGCGACGGCGCCGCCGGGGCCGGGGCGCTCGTGTGCCGAGTAGTAGTAGGGGGTCGCCGCCTCGAACTCGGCGGCGCAGGTATCGACCGACTTGTAGGTGCGGGCGAGGCCGTCGGTGCCGTCGCCCTCCAACGCCAGCGTCCGCAGCTCGCGCAGGAACCAGCGGTCGACCAGGCAGCGCTCGTGCACGGCCTCGACGTCGAGGCCGCGGCGGAAGGCCTCGAGCACGAGGTCGAAGCGCTCCGCGCAAGGCACGGCGATCGCCTCCAGCAGGGCCTCGTCTGCCTCCGGCGGATCGGCCGGCGAGTCGAGCTCGCGGGAGCGCATCGCCTTGGCGAAGGACTCGCGGAAGGTGCGGCCGATCGACATCACCTCGCCGACGCTCTGCATGTGGGTCGAGAGGCGCCCCGCGGCGCCGGGGAACTTCTCGAAGGCGAAGCGCGGGATCTTCGTCACCACGTAGTCGATCGTCGGCTCGAAGGAGGCAGGGGTGGCACGGGTGATGTCGTTGGGGATCTCCTCCAGCGCGTAGCCGACGGCGAGCTTGGCGGCCATCTTGGCGATCGGGAAACCGGTCGCCTTCGAGGCCAGCGCCGAGGAGCGCGACACACGTGGGTTCATCTCGATCACGACGATGCGGCCGCTCTCGGGATCGACGGCGAACTGGACGTTGGAGCCGCCGGTCTCGACACCAACGGCGCGGATCACCTGGATCGCCTGGTCGCGCAGCTCCTGGTAGAGGCGGTCGGTGAGGGTCTGGGCGGGAGCGACGGTGACCGAGTCGCCGGTGTGGACGCCCATCGGGTCGACGTTCTCGATCGAGCAGATGATCACCGCGTTGTCGTTGCGGTCGCGCATCACCTCGAGCTCGAACTCGCCCCAGCCGAGCACCGACTCCTCCACCAGGACCTGGTTGATCGGGCTGGCGGCGAGGCCCTCTGAGACGACCTGGCGCAGCTCGGTCTCGGTCTCCCCCACGCCGCCGCCCTGGCCACCGAGGGTGAAAGCCGGGCGGACGATCGCGGGCAGGCCGATACGGCCGTCGGCGAGCGCCGCGTCGACCTCGCCGAGGCTGCTGACGGTCAGCGACCAGGGGATGTCGAGGCCGGCCTCGTTCATCGTGCGGCGGAACTCCTCGCGGTCCTCGGCGCGGCGGATCGCGCCATGGTCGGCGCCGATCAGCTCCACCCCGAAGCGCTCCAGAGTGCCGTCCTCGTGCAGGGCCATCGCCACGTTTAGCGCGGTCTGTCCGCCCAGCGTCGGCAGCAGCGCGTCGGGGCGCTCCTTCTCGATGATCTTCGCCACCGGGCCGGGCAGCAGCGGCTCGATGTAGGTGGCCGTGGCGAACTCGGGGTCGGTCATGATCGTCGCCGGGTTCGAATTGACGAGGACGACCTCGTAGCCCTCCTCGAGCAGCACCTTGCAGGCCTGCACGCCGGAGTAGTCGAACTCGGCGGCCTGGCCGATCACGATCGGCCCCGAGCCGATCAGGAGGATCTTCTCTATGTCGGTCCGCTTAGGCATGCGCCAGCTCGAGAAAGGAGTCGAAGAGATGACGGGCGTCGTGCGGCCCCGGCCCGGCCTCCGGGTGGTACTGGACGGTTGCCGCAGCGACGTCCTTCAGCACCAGGCCCTCGACCGTGCGGTCGTAGAGGTTCAGGTGGGAGAGCTCGGCAACGCCGAAGTCGGTCTCCCAGCGGACCGGCTCGTCGGTCTCGATCCGTGGCTCGCCGCCGGGTCCCCGCACGGCGAAGCCGTGGTTCTGCGAGGTGATCTCGATCCGGCCACTGGCCAGCTCCTTGACCGGGTGGTTGGCGCCCCGGTGGCCGAAGGGAAGCTTGAAGGTCTCCAGCCCGACCGCGCGGCAGAGCAGTTGGTGGCCGAGGCAGATGCCGAAGAGAGGCTTCCTGCCGACCAGCTCGCGCACGGTCTCGACGACGTAGCCGAGCGCGCCGGGATCACCGGGGCCGTTGGCGAGAAAGACGATGTCGGGGTCCTCCGACAGGACCTGCTCGGCCGAGGAGGTGCAGGGCAGCAACGTCAGGCGGCAGCCGCGATCGCGCAGCTCGCGGACGATGTTGAGCTTGACCCCGGTGTCGATGCCGACCACGTGCGGACCGTCGGCCTCGAATTGGACAGGCGCGGATGGAGTGACGGTGCGGGCCAGGTCTGCACCGTCCATGCTCGGCTCGGCGCCGATCCGTTCGCGCGCTTCGGCTTCCGGCGTCGCCACGGAGAAGATCCCGCCGCGCATCGCCCCCCGGTCGCGGATGTGGCGCACGAGGGCACGGGTGTCGACGCCGCCGATCCCGGGCACGCCGCAGTCGGCGAGCCAGTCGAGCCAACCCCCCTCTGCGGTGGCGACGTCCTCGCCGTTCTTCGGGTCGCGCATGACCACGCCCCGGGCGTGGATGCGATCGGACTCCATCGCCGCGGCGGAGACTCCGTAGTTGCCGATCAGGGGGTAGGTGAAGACGATGATCTGGCCGGCATAGGAGGGGTCGGTCACCGACTCCTGGTAACCGGTCATCGCGGTATTGAAGACGACCTCACCAGTGACCTCCCCGTCATGGCCGCAGAGTGCGCCGTCGAAGCGGACGCCGTCCTCGAGCAACAGGTAGCCCTCGCTCACGCCGCCACCCCCAGCGAGAAGCTGCGCAACCGGTATGCGACCTGGCCGCCGGCCAGGGTCATCACCACGCGTCCGGTCAATCGGCGCCCGGCGCACCAGGAGTTGCTCGAGCGGCTCTCGTAGCCCTCCTCGCCGACCGTCCACTCGGCGCCGAGGTCGCAGAGAGCGACGTTTGCCTCGCTCCCCGGGGCGAGCGTGGGGCGCTCGAGCCCGAAGGGCGCGGCGCCGCCGGCCAGGCGCTCGACCAGCGGGGCTAGGCCAACCACGCCGGGCAGGACCAGGTCGGTGTGCAGGGCGGCGAATGCCGTCTCCAACCCGGTGACCCCCATCGCCGCCTGCTCGAAGGGGACGTCCTTTTCCTCGGCGGCGTGGGGGGCGTGATCGGTGGCGACGCACTCGATCGTGCCGTCGCGCAGCCCCTCGATCAGCGCCTGACGATCGGCCTCGGCACGCAGCGGCGGGTTCATCTTGAAGCGGTGTGGGTCGAGGCTGCGCACCTCCTCGTCGTTGAGGCAGAGGTGGTGCGGGCTCGCCTCGCAACTGATCTGCACCCCGGCGGCCTTTGCGGCGCGCACAACCTCGACCGACTCCGCGGCGGAGAGGTGCTGGACGTGGATGCGACTGCTCTCGTAGGCGGCGAGGGCGGCGTCGCGGGCGATCATCGTCGACTCCGATATCGAGGGAATGCCCGCCAGGCCGAGCGCAGCCGAGACCGGCCCCTCGTGCATCACACCGTCGCCGGAGAGCTCCGGGTCCTCCTCGTGCAGAGCGATCGTGCCTCCACAGAGACGCTGGTACTGCAGAGCGCGGCGCAGCACACGAGCGCTGCGGATCGGCAGACCGTCGTCGCTGAAGCCGAGCGCACCGGCGTCGCGCAGGGCTCCCATCTCGGTCAGCTCCTCCCCCGCCATCGCCCGGGTGACGGTGGCGAGGAAGCCGACCGGAATCGAGGCCGCCTCCCGCGCCGCCTCGCGCAGTGCCTCGACATCCGCCGGGGTCGAGACCGGCGGCTCGGTATTGGCCATGGCGATGATGCCGCAGTAGCCACCGGCGGCGGCGGCGCGACTGCCGGTCTCGATGTCCTCCTTGTGCTCCTGGCCCGGCGTGCGCAGGTGCACGTGTGGGTCGAAAAAGGCCGGAAAAGCGTGGAGGCCCTCGGCCTCCACCTCCTCCAAGCCGTCGGCGGTGGCGCCGGGCGCGGCCAGTTCGGCGATCCGCCCGCCCCGGACGACGATGTCGTGGATGCCCTCGAGCCCCGCCACCGGATCGAGCACCGTGGCTCCACGCAGGACCATGTCGGCGCCCTCACCGGAGCGCATGTCGAGCGCCTCGGCCAGGCTCATGCCGGCTGCCCGATCGGGGTCGGGCTCAGCTCGGGCTCGCCCACTGCGCTCACCGGGCGCTGGGGTTTGGCCGTCAGCAGCTCGTAGAGAATCGCCATCCTCACGACCAGGCCCGAGGCGACCTGCTCGCTCATCAACGACTGCGGCGAATCGATCGCCTCGCCGGAGAGCTCGACCCCGCGATTGACCGGCCCGGGGTGCATGAGCAACTGCTGTGGGCCGAGGCGGCGCATGTCGATCTGGAAGTGGGTCGCGTACTCGCGGATCGAGGGGATGAAGCTCTCCGCCATGCGCTCCTTCTGCAGGCGCAGCGCGTAGACCACGTCGGCCGCCTCGATGCCGTCGAGCGAGTGGGTGACAGCGCAGCCGAGCTGCTCGGCTCCGCGCGGAATCAACGCCGGCGGGCCGCAGAGGGTGACCTCGGCGCCCATCGCCTGGAAGGCGATCAGGTTGGAGCGAGCGACGCGGCTGTGGAGCACGTCGCCGACGATCCAGATCCGCTTGCCCTCGACCGAGCCGAGACGGCGGCGCAGGGTGAAGAGATCGAGCAGCGCCTGGCTGGGGTGCTCGTGCTTGCCGTCACCGGCATTGATCACCGCCGCCTCGCTCCAGCCGGCGACAAGCTGGGCCGCGCCAGCGTAGGGATGGCGGATGACGATCGCGGCGGGATCGTAGGCAGAGAGGGTCGCGCATGTGTCCTTCAGTGACTCGCCCTTGTCCACCGAGGAGCCCGCCGCCTTGAGCGAGATCAGGTCGGCCGAGAGCCGCTTCGCCGCCAACTCGAAGGAAGCGCTGGTGCGGGTGCTCGACTCGTAGAAAAGGCTGACCACGGTGCGGCCCCGCAGGGTCGGCACCTTCTTGATGTCGCGGCGGCCGACCTCGGCGAAGCTCTCGGCGCGGTCGAGGATCGCTTCGATCTCGTCTCGGTCCAGATCCTCGATCGCCAGCAGGTGCTTCATGCCACCACCTCCACCGGCTCGGAGATCGTCACCTCGTCGACCTCGTCGGTCTCCTCGAGGCGGACGTTGACCCGCTCGCCGCGCGCGGTCGGCAGGTTCTTGCCCACGTAGTCGGGGCGGATCGGCAGCTCGCGGTGGCCGCGGTCGCAGAGGACCGCGAGCTGCACTCGCTGCGGGCGACCGTAGTCGAAGAGGGCGTCGATCGCGGCGCGCACGGTGCGGCCGGTGAAGAGCACGTCGTCGACCAGGACCACGGTGCGGCCGGTGAGGTCGAAGTCGATATGAGACGCATGGACCACCGGGTGAACCGCGGACGACTTGGCGCCGACGTCGTCGCGATAGAAGGAAATGTCGAGATCGCCGATCGGCGTCTCGGCCTCGGTCAGCTCGCCGATCAGGGCGTGCAGACGGCGGGCGAGGACGGCTCCCCGGGTATGGATGCCGACGATCACCAGACTCTCGGGCTCCGGGTTGGCCTCGGCGATCTCGTGGGCGATCCGCCTCAGCGTTCGCCGCAGGTCGTCGCGCTCGAGCACGACCTTCTCGCTCACTCTTTGCTCCTTCCTGGCCTCGCGGGACCGGGTTAAAGGACGGGCTCAGAGTAGCAGCGAGAGTCGACGAGTCGGCCTCACACCGCCCACAAACGCCGGTCAATCATCCCATTATCTTTTGTATTCAGTACTATCTGCTCATCTTGGGAGCCAAGCGCACAACTTTCCGTCTCCTGTCGGCCGGGATCATCGCCCTGATCGCCATTGGGGCTCTTGGCTGTGGCGGCGACAGCCAGGCTGACAGCAGCGGCGGCTATAGCGTGAGCCCCGCCTATACGGAACTGGTGACCGGCCTCAAGGAGGCAGCCATTGCGGAAAAGAACTTCAACGCCGTTCGCCGAGCGGAAAAGCTCAGCAAGCCGGAGAAAGCGTTGATCGAATCCTTCTGCGAGTTCGCCTGGCAGGTTCCCATCAATCACGAAGCCTACAAACTGAGCGAACACACCTTCATATCCTCGCGGATCAAAAATACGGCTGAGATCAGCTTCCGCGGGGGCCCCGCCGCTTATGCGGGAGCCGACGACGCATCGATCAGGGCATTGCTCGCGGAACTCGAAGGGATCGTCGGCCTGAGATCGATCAGCAGCAAGTTGCTCTGGAAGTACTCAAAGGCATGCACACACTGAGCCAGGCCCCTCGACGGCCACCAAGCATCTAGCTGACGCCGTCCGGCTCTCGAGTGCCATTGGTGATCAACTCCGGTTGGCCGCGCTCGGGGAAGGGGATCTCGATCAAGTCGAAGTCGCGCGGCGCGAGCGTTGGCTCGAAGACCTCGCGCGCCTCCTCCAGCACTTTGCCGACGTGGTAGCGCGAGGAGATGTGAACCAGGGCGAGCAACTTCGCTTCGGCCTCGCGCGCCACCGCCGCCGCCTGGCCGACCGTCGAGTGGCCGGTGTCGGCGGCGCGCTGCGCCTCCTCCTCGGCGAAGCTGGCGTCGTGGATGAGAAGGTCCGCCCCCCTCGCCGCCTCAACCGTGGCGTGGCAGGGCGCGGTATCACCGGTGATCACGATCGTGCGACCAGGGCGTGACTCGCCCATCACCAGCCCCGGCTCGACCGGACCATTTGCGCCCTCGACCCGTTCGCCACGCTGCAGGGCGGCGAAGGCAGGGCCTTCCTCGACCCCGAGCGACTGCGCGGCGGCGGGGTCGAACCGCCCGGGGCGCTCCGCCTCGACCAACGAGTAGCCATGGGCGCGCGTGCTGTGCTCGACCGGAAAGGCGCGTACCTCTGCTCCCGCGCAGGGAATCGCGTCGCCGGGCTCGATCTCGATCAGCTCGAGCCCGTAGCGGACCCGGCCCACCACCCGGCCGAGACTCTGGATCAGGTCGCGCAGTCCGCGCGGCCCGTAGACCCTCAGGGGCCGTTCGCGCTCGGTCAGGTCATACGTCTTCAGCAGCCCCGGCAGGCCGAGGATGTGATCGGCGTGGAAGTGGGTGAAGTAGATCGCGTCGACCTGGACCAGTCCCAGCGAGCGCTGCATCTGCCGCTGCGTCCCCTCACCGCAGTCGAACAGCAGCCGTTCCCCTCCACGTGCGACGAGCAGGCTCGCGGTATTGCGCCGCGCCGAAGGCACGGCGCCACCCGTGCCGAGGAAAGCAACCGAGAGGTCCATGGCCCGCGAGGATAAGCTGCAAGGCGAGCGCCCGTAGCTCAGCTGGATAGAGCGTGCGCCTCCGGAGCGCAAGGCCACAGGTTCGAATCCTGTCGGGCGCGTGATGAGCGCCGTCACCGAGACTCGCCCGCCCAGGGGTGCGATCGTCGTCATCGCCGTCGGGCTGATCGCCACGCTGGTTGCGGCCCTGCTGTCGACCGAATCGGCCGGTGGGTCCTCGGTCGAGCTCGAATGGCTGAAACAGGAACAGATAGCTGACTCGCGCGCCGTCGCGATCCCCGGCGGCGGCTCGATGCGCCTCGATGACGCCGGCCTGCGATCGACCGAAGACAACATCAACGGTGAACGCGTCTACCGCGTCACGGCTGTGCTGAGGATCGACGCCGGCTCGGCGGTCGGGCAGGCACGAGTGCGCTGTCTGATGCGGGGCGGCGCCGGCGCCGAGCTGGGCCGCACGGTCAACAGTCGCGGCGCCTTCCCCCGTTCCAGCGGCGAATACAACCTGACCAAGCAGGAAGTGCCTGGGAGCGTGGGCATCAGGTTCCCCGTCAGAGGCGCCGAATACGCATCGCTGGAATTCGAAGACGCGTTTCCTGCCTTCACCGAACTTGCGGGCGTCGTCGTCAGCTGGGCGCCATCGCGGATCGCGTCCCAGGAATGGCAGTGGGGCCTGCCGAAGGGCAAGCCCGCGGAGACGCTGGGACTCGGTTTCGCCTCCTTCTGGCGCACCGCGGGCGTCCCCGCGGCGCGGATCTCCTGCACGCTGGAAAACGACGCCGGTGCGGCAACCGTGCGCACCGCCGGCGAACTCACCCGCTAGAGGGGGCGACGAGCAGCTCGGGACCCTCGACGCCTTTGCCGACCTTGTTCAGCTTCGGGTTGGCCGGTGCGCCTTCCATGCGCCCCGCCGGCAGCGGGGCGCACATCGCAACCGCATCCTCGGTGCTCAGATCGGGGCGCAACCATGCGGCCTCCGCGTCGGCGGTCGGCAGGATCGCCGGCATGCGGTCGTGGACAGGGGCAACAACGGCGTTCGGCGTCGTGGTGACGATCGTGCAGCTGTAGAGCCAGCCGTCCTCGAAGCCCCGGTCTTCGTCGTCCTCCCACTCCTTGCGGGTGCAGAGCCCGGCGAAGGCGAAGGGCTCGCCGCCGTCGACGGTGAAGCGCCAGGGTTGGCGCGGCTGCTTGGGGTCCTCCGCCACCATCCACTCGTAGAAGCCGTCGGCGACGATCAGGCAGCGGTGGCGAAACTTGCCGACCAGCGGCGAGTAGGCGCGGCTCGAGGTCAGGTTCTCGGCTTTGGCGTTGATCATCCGATAGCCGACCTTGAGGTCCTTGGCCCAGCGCGGCACCAGGCCCCAACGCATCATCCGCGCCTCGCGCTCGCCTCGTGCGGCCTCCTCGGGGTCGGGCGAGGAGCGCACGGTCAGCACCTCCTGGGTCGGCGCGACGTTGAAGCGGTTGAGGCCCGACTCGGCTTTCTTGGCCCGCTCTGCGGTGGGGGGCGGCGCCTCCCCCGAGGAGTTGCGCTCCAGCGAGCGTTCCAGCTCGACCTGAAAGCGATCGGCAATCGTCTTGGTGTCCTTGGCCGTGACCGTAAAGCGCCCGCACATGACTAGGCGGACACCTTTGCAGGCCGGGCCTCCGGGTGCTCGCGGTACCACTCGAGCGTGCGGCGCAGACCGTCGGCGAGCTCGACCCCGGGGCGCCAGCCGGTCAGCTCGCGCAGCTTGGTCGAATCGACGAACTGGCGGTCGATCTCACCGCTGGGATTGCCCTCGCCTTGGAAGTCCGGCTCGATCCCGTCGCCCGCCGCCGCGGCAATCATCTCGACCACCTCGCGCACCGAGTACGGCCGCTCGCCGCCGGCGTTGAAGGCCTCCCCCGCCGCTCCGCTGTCAAGCGCCCCGGCGATCGCCAGGTAGGCCGAGACAGCGTCGTCGACGTGGAGGAAGTCGCGTTCGGGACTGCCGTCGGAGCGGATGACCGGGGCCCTGCCATCGATCAGAGCAGCGACGGTCTCCGGGATCAGACGCGAGAAGTTGAGGTCGCCGCCGCCGTAGACATTGGCGAAGCGGGTCACGGCCAGCGGCAGGCCATACGCCTTGGCGTAGCTGCGCGCGATCGTGTCGGCCGCCGCCTTGCTGGCGTCGTAGGGATAGGCGGCGCGCAGCGGGAAGTCCTCGCGGTAGGGCAGCTCGGGGCTGGAGCCGTAGGCCTTGTCGGAGGAGGCAAAGACAATTCGTCCCACGTCGTGCTCGCGGCACGCCTCGAACACGTTCCAGGCGCCCTGGACGTTGACCTCGAAGGTCGCCAGCGGCGACTCGCGGGCCACCCCGACGATCGTCTGGGCGGCGAGATGGAAGACCGAATCGACGCCCTCGACCGCTGCCCCGACCGCATCGACGTCCCGCAGGTCCGCCTCGACCAGCTCGACCTCGTCGCGGATGCCGAGCAGATCGAGACCCGAGAGCCGTTCGCCGCCGACGTCGGCGAGGCGCGGTGCCGGCCGGTCGAGCACCCGCACCTCCTCCCCGCGCTCCAGCAGCCCCCGCGCCAAATGCGAGCCGACGAAGCCGTGGGCGCCGGTAACGAGCGAGGTCACGATGTTCGGTCTCCCGCCACCGCATCGGACTTTGACCCACTCAGGGTGTGGTCAAAGTCGGATGCGATGGTGAAGGCTTGCCAAGGAGCCTTGCCGGCAGCCCAGACGTCGTTGAGCACTACGGCGTCCTTGTAGGTGTCCATGCAATCCCAGAATCCCTCGTGGCGGTGGGCGTGGAGCTGCCCGTCGGCGGCGAGGCGCTGGAGCGGTTCGCGCTCGAGCACGCTGGCCTCGTCCAGGTAAGAGAGCGCTCCCGACTCGAAGCAGAAGAAGCCGCCGTTGATCCAGTACTCGCTGCGCGGCTTCTCGACGAATCCCTCGACCCGGTCCCCCTCCCCCAGCTCCGCCACGCCCCACTGCAGACGCGGCCGCACCACAGTCATCGTCGCCAGGTCGCCATGCTCGTCGTGGAAGCGGAGCAGCGCATCGAGGTCGATATCGGCGACCCCGTCGGCATAGGTCGCGCAGAAGGCCTCGCCGCCGAGCTGATCGGCAAGCACCGCGATCCGTCCCCCCGTCGGCGTGTCGAGCCCCGTGTCGACGCACTCGACCGAGACGCCGTCCGGCCACGCTTCGGCGGCGGCGAAGTCCGCAATCGCCTCCCCCAGATAGCCGGTGGCGAGCAGGAAGCGGTCGAACCCCTGCGCCGCGTAGATGCCGATCACGTGCCAGAGGATCGGCCGTCCGCCGATCTCCACCAGCGCCTTCGGCACCGTCTCGGTCCGCTCGCGGAGGCGGGTCCCCCTGCCCCCACAGAGGATTACGACGGACGGTTTCAGCGCAGCCGACATTTGCCCCACTCCAGTGTGGTCAATGTCGTATAGGCGGTTCAGCCACCGGCGACCGCCGGCAAAATGGTGACCTCGTCGCCTTCGCTGATCGCCGTCTCCAGGCCCTGCTGGAAGCGGATGTCCTCGCCGCTGACGTAGACGTTGACGAAGCGGCGCAGGTCGCCGTCCTGGGTGATCCGCTCGCGCAGGTCGG
>JASLJO010000206.1 GCA_030152505.1 Solirubrobacterales bacterium
CCCACCTCTCCGAGGCCTTCACCCTGGAGCCCGGCGATGTGATCGCCACCGGCACGCCCGCCGGCGTCGGCCTCGGCCGCCAGCCGATCCGCGACAACCTGCTCCACGTTGGCGACGCCGTGCGGTTCGAGATCGTGGGCATGGGCGTGCTGTTCAACACCGTGGTCGTGGAGCCCTTGGGGTTCCTCGCCGGCGAGTAGGGACCGACGTGCTCACCGAACGGACGCGGCGCTGGCGAGACGAGGGCGCGATCGAGGAGGTCCTTGGCCGCAGTCTGTTCGTGCGGCGCCGCGGGGGCGGGGACGAGACGCTGCTGCTCTACCTGCACGGCTTCCCTTCCAGCTCCTACGACTGGCGGGCGCTGTTCGAGCTGCGCCCGCCGGACGAGGCGACGCTGGCATTCGACTTCCTCGGCTTCGGCCTATCCGAGAAGCCGCGCGATCACACCTACACGCTCGCCTGGCAAGCCGACGCGGCGGAAGAGGTCGTGCGTCGCGCCAGCGCGGGCCGCGTCTTCGTCGTCGGCCACGACATGGGCACCTCGGTCGCCACCGAGCTGATGGCACGCGACCTGCTTGGCGAGCTCGGCTTCGAGATGGCCGGCGCACTGCTCTTCAACGGCAGCATGCTGCTCCACCTGGCGCAGCCGACGGTCGGGCAGCGCCTGCTGCGCAGCCCGCTCGGCCCGCTCTTCGCCCGCCTGACCAACGAGCGCGGCTTCCGCGCCCAGTTCGCCCGCATCTTCTCCCCCGAGCATCCCCTCACCGGCGAGGAGGCGGCCGACCAGTGGTCGCTGCTCACCCACGGCGGCGGCCAGCGCATCGCTCACAGGACGATCCACTACATGGCCGAGCGCGAACGCTTCACCGAACGCTGGCACGGCGCCCTGCGCGACTGGCCGGGGGCGCTGACCCTCGCCTGGGGCCTGCACGACCCGGTCGCCCGCACGGCGGTGCTCGACGGCCTACGCGAGCTGCGCCCCGGGGTCGATGTGATCGAGCTCCCCGACGCCGGCCACTACCCGCAGGTCGAGCAGCCCGAGCTGATCTCTGCGGCGCTCGACACCGCGCTCGCGCGCCCCTGAAAACGCGCGTGGTCGAGGTTTAGACCGCTATGCGAATCAAACCTCGACCACGCCGCGGGATCAGCGGCGTCTTCGTTCAGTCGAGCCCGTGCGGATGCAGGTGGTCCTCGGCCATCCGCTTGAGGCCCACCCGGTCGATCTTGCCGGTCGGGTTGAGCGGCATCTCGTCGAGGAAGACCACCTCCTCCGGCGCCTTGTAGCCGACGCGCTCACGGCAGTGGACGATCAGGTCGGCGCTCGACGGCCGCTCGGCGTCGGGGCGAAGGGTCACGTAGGCGCGCACGTTCTCGCCGTGGACCGTGTCGTGGACGCCGACCACGCCGGCCAGGGCGACCGCCGGGTGCTCCGTCAGGGCGCTCTCCACCTCGAGCGGGCTGATGTTGGAGCCGTCGTGGATGATCACCTGCTTCTTGCGGCCGAAGAACCAGAGGTAGCCGTCATCGTCGGCGCGGGCGAGGTCGCCGGAGTCGAGCCAGCCCTCGTCGAGTATCTCGGCGGTCGCCTCCGGCGCCTCCCAGTAGCCGACCATGCGGCTGCGGGTCCTGATCCAGACGCGGCCGACCTCGCCCGGCTCGAGCGGCCCTCCGTCCTCGCCGCGCAGGGAGATGCTGAAGCCGCCGATCGGCGGCCCGATCGAGCCCTGCTTGATCGGACCCGACGGCGGGTTGAGCGTGGCCAGGCCGACCTCGGTCATGCCGTAGCCCTCGTCGATCGGGAAGCCGGCAAGAGCGGCGAACTCGGTCAGCAGCTCGGTCGAGACCTTGTCGGCGCCGGCGCGGCAGATGCGCAGGCAGGCGAAGTCCTCGTGCGTCAGGTCGTGGTCGCGGATCAGCGCCGCGAGCGCCGCGGGGATCATCGCCAGCACGGTCGGCCTGTGCTCGCGCAGCAGTGGCAGCAGCTCGTGGCTGTCGTAGCTACGGGCGACGACCACCTGGCCGCCGACCGAGAGCGTGGCAAGCGTCCAGAGGAAGGAGCCGATGTGCGACATCGAGGAGCCGGGCAGGAAGACGTCGGCGGAGCCCAATTCGAAGGCGGCGATCGCGCTGGCCGTCATCCAGCGCAGGGTCTCGTGCGAGTGGGTGACGCCCTTGGCGGGCCCGGTGCTGCCCGAGGTGAAGAAGATCGCCGCCGGATCGGAGGGCTCGGGCGGCATCAGTTCGGCCGCTGGCTCGCATTCCAGCAGCGCCTCGAAGCGCCGGCCACCGGCCTCCCCGGCGTCGCCATAGGAGATCGTGCCGAGCGGCAGCTCGCCGACCAGCGCGCTTGCGGACAGGTCCTCGCCCCGCTCCGCGTGGGCGAGCAGCGCCGAGGCCCCGCTCACCGCGAGCGCATGGTCGATCTCGCGGAAGGTGTAGCGGTAGTTGAGCGGCGTGGCGACCAACCCCGCCCTAAAGCAGGCGAGGTAGTGGATCGCCAACCCGATCCGGTTGGGCATCAACGAGGCGATCCGGTCGCCCGGCTCGAGTCCCAGCTCCAGGTAGGCGCCGGCGAGCCGCAGGCTCGCGTCCTCGAGCTCCCGCCAGGACATCTCGCGCTCCGCCGAGACCAGCGCGACCTCGCCCGGCTTTGCCGCCAGGCCCGTGGCCAGCAACTCGTGCAGCGGCGAAGCCGGCGCCTCCAGCGGAGCCCCGTCGATCAGCATCGCGGAGAGACTATGTCCCCTGCCAAGATGCGGCAATGCGCTGGGAGGAGGCGGAGATCACCAGGGTCGGGGAGCTCGAGTCGCAGCTGCTCGACCTCGGCGAGATGGTCTGCGTCCGCCACCTGATCCCCTCCGGCTTCGACTCCGCCCCCCTCTACCGCGGCCTCCCCGACGACATGTGCCCCTGCGAGCACTGGTGCTATCTGGTGGCAGGCCGCCTGCGCTACCGCTTCGCCGACGGCGACACGCTCACGGTCGAGTCCGGCGAGGCCTTCCACCTCCGCCCTGGCCATCTGGCCGACGCCCTGGCGGACTCCGAGCTGATCGAGCTCACCCCCACCGACCAGTACCGTCAGAAGGCCCAGCACCTGGCGAGCCACTCGCCCTGACGTTTCAGCGCAGGCGAACGAATGGCGAGGGTGGGAATCGAACCCACGACACCACGATTTTCAGTCGTGTGCTCTACCAACTGAGCTACCTCGCCTGGGTCGCGCCGCCTGGGGGCTGCGCCGGGAGAAGGCTAGCGGCCTCGGGCTCCGCGGGGCTGCTTGGATTGGCTGGTGGCTTGGCCTCGTGCAGGAATCGTCCTGGCCGCCGTGATCGCCGGGGTGGCGGCGCTATCCGGGGGGCGCGGCGAAGATCCGCGGACGCCCACGGGCCTGCCGGGGCTGCCCGCTCCTTTGTTCGGGGTGGCGGTGATCGGCGCCGGTGGGCAGGCTGGTGCTGTCGACGCCTATGGCAACGTGGTCGACCTGCGTGCGCCGGGGCCGGCGGGACGGGCGGCGGTCGCGGTCTCCTCGAAGCGGCAGACGGCGGGGACCGTGCCCGCCGACTCGGCGATCGTCGCCCGCGCGAGCTCCCTGCCGCTCTGGCGTGCGGACTCGGTGCGGCAGCGCTACGTCCCCGGCACCAATGTGCTGCGGACGATCGCGCGGTTCGGCGGCGAGACGCGCGTCGTCGTGCAGCGAGCCGGCGGGCCAGGAGAGGTCGAGGCCGACCGCCACTGGCTCGGCAGGGCGCGGCCGCTGAGCGATGCCGCGCCGCCGTGGGCGCGGGCGATGTACCGGCGCTCGCTGCTGGTCCTGCGGGCGCTGACGGATCGGCGCAGCGGAGCGGTCGCGGCCGGCGCCCGGGACGGCTGGGCTTACGTCTGGCCGCGTGACGCCGCCGCCGTGGCGATGGCCTTCGCGTCCGCGGGGTACCGGCCGCGGGCGAGGCGCGTCGTGCGCTTCCTGAGCGGGCT
>JASLJO010000036.1 GCA_030152505.1 Solirubrobacterales bacterium
GCCTACGAAAGCTACGCCTCGAGCACCGAGATCGTCCGCGGCAACCTGACCGCGCTCGAGATCTCCCGCAACACCGTCGACCCGAGCTTCTTCCTCGAAGAAGAATTTGCCGACACCGGCTTCGACCACATCGACGCCGGCTCCTACTTCGCCGCCGTGGACGACTTCGGCTCGCCCGCCTACACGATCGCCGAGCTGCAGGAAAGCGGCGAGCCGGCGCGCTTCGCCGCCGACAAGGTTCTGCTCAACGCGCTTGCGGTCGCGGTCGAACCGATCTCGGCCTCGACGGTCAAGCACAGGGGCTGCTTCACCGCGGGCGGCGGCGAGTTCGCGGTCCCGCGCGGCGGGGTCACGGTCACCGGCTTGGATCAGCCGGTGACCGACATCAGGATGCGGCGCTTCGCCACGCCGAGCGCGGAAGAAGGACTGCCGGTCGACTTCCAAGCCGAAGTCGCCCCCCACAAGACTGTGGCGATCCCGATCCCGGTCGACCTCGCCCCCACCGTCCCCTGGAGGATGCAACTCGAAGGCGGCCCGGCGACGGTTTGCGCACTCGAAGCCGGCTGAGTCTCAACCGGCGGTCGCCATCCAACGCTCGACGTTCTGCTCGTACATCTCCTGGAGAATCTCCTCGATTCCGTAACGCGGCTGCCAGTCGGGATAGTCGGCCTCGAAGTCGGAGACGTCGGAGATCCACCAGCGGTGGTCGCCGATGCGGTTCTCGTCGCTCAGCTCCCATTGCAGCTCGCGGCCGGCGATCCGCTCGCAGACCTCGATCGCCTCCAGCATCGAGCAGTTGCTGCGCCGGCCGCCGCCCATGTTGTAGACGGTGGCGGGTCGGGGGGCGCGCTGGAAGGACTTGAAGCAGGCGACCATGTCGGCGCTGTGGATGTTGTCGCGCACCTGCTTGCCGCCGTAGCCGAAGACGGTGTACGGCGTGCCGGTGACCGTGCACTTCATCAGGTAGGCGAGGAAGCCGTGCAGCTGGGCGCCGGCGTGCTGGGGACCGGTCAGACAGCCACCGCGGAAGCAGACCGTCGGCATGTCGAAGTAGCGGCCTTACTCCTGCACGAGCAGGTCGGCGGCCGCCTTGGAGACGCCGAACAGCGAGTGGGTCGAGTGGTCGATCGACATCGTCGTCGGAATGCCGCCGAAGTACTCGTGCGACTCGGGGAGCTCCAGGCGCTTCTCCAGCTCTTGCAGCGGCAGGAAGTTGGGCGTGTCGCCGTAGACCTTGTTGGTCGAGCAGAAGATGAAGGGGGCGTCGGGGGCGTGCTCGCGCGCCGCCTCGAGCAGATTGAGCGTGCCCAGGGCATTGACGCCGAAGTCGGTCTGCGGCTCGCGCGCCGCCCAGTCGTGCGAGGGCTGCGCCGCGGTGTGGATCACCGCGTCGAGCGAGCCGGCAAGCCCGGCAAAGGCGCGGCTGACGCCCTCGGCGTCGCGGATGTCGAGGTCGAGCGAGCGGAACTCCGGATAGCTCTCCCGCAGCTCCTCGCTGACGTGCGCCGTCGAGGCCTCCTCACCGAAGAAGCGGGCGCGCATGTCGTTCTCGAGGCCGACGACGTCCCAACCGTCCTCGATGAAGCGGCGGACGGACTCGGAGCCGATCAACCCCCCCGAGCCGGTGACTATCGCGGTGGGCATGGGCGGGCAGATTAGCGATCGGCCCCACGTTCGTTCCGGTGCGCCTTTTGCTCGCCATGGCAACATAAGGCGCGCCGGAAGCCTGGGTCGGCGGTGGGCCCTGCTATGAATGCGCCAGATGAGGGTTCTGATCACCGGCGGAGCCGGATTCGTCGGCGCGAACCTCGGCGTGGCTTTGGCGGAACGCCGGCCCGATTGGGAGGTCGTCGCGCTCGACAACCTGATGCGCCGCGGCTCGGAGCTGAACCTGCCGCGCCTGCGCGAGGCCGGGATCGAGTTCGTCCACGGCGACGTGCGCGAGCGCGCCGACCTGGCTGCCGTCGGGCCCTTCGACGCGATGGTCGAGTGCTCGGCCGAGCCCTCGGTGATGGCCGGGCTGTCGGACCCCTCCTACGTGGTCCAGACCAATCTGCTCGGCGCCTTCAACTGCCTCGAGCGCGCCCGTGAGGAGGATGCTTTCGTCGTCTTCCTCTCGACCAGCCGCGTCTACCCGATCGCCCCGCAGCTCGAGCTGGTGCTGGAGGAGACCGCGACCCGCTTCGAGCTCGCGGCCGAGCAACCAGTGCCTGGCGCCGGCGCCGAAGGCATCTCCGAGGACTTCCCGCTGAGCGGCGCGCGCACCTTCTACGGCGCCACCAAGCTGGCGGCCGAGCACCTGATCGAGGAGTACGCGGCGACCTTCGGCCTGCGCGCGGTGGTCGACCGCTGCGGGGTGATCGCCGGTCCCTGGCAGATGGGCAAGGTCGACCAGGGCGTCTTCTCCTGGTGGCTGCTCAGCCATCACTTCGGCCGGCCGCTCACCTACATCGGCTTCGGTGGCGGCGGCAAGCAGGTGCGCGACCTGCTCCACGTCGAGGACCTGGTCGACCTAGTCGAGGAGCAGCTCGGCGACCCGCAGCGCTGGAGCGGCGCCGTCGCCAACGTCGGCGGCGGCCGCGAGCACAGCCTCTCGCTGCTCGAGGCGACCGGGCTCTGCCACGAGCTGACCGGCCGCGAGATCGAGGTCGCCCCCGACCCCGATACCCGCCCCGGCGACGTGCCGATCTACCTCTCCGACTGCTCGCGCCTGCACTCCCTCACCGAGTGGCGGCCGCGGCGCGGCCCGCGCGAGACGCTCGCCGACCTGCTCGAGTGGGCCGTGGCGAACGAAGACTCGGTGAGCGAAGCGCTGGGCTTCCAGAAGGTGAGCGGTTGAAGCTCTCCGTCGTAATCCCCGCACACAACGAGGAGGGATCGATCGGCGAAACTCTCGCCCCGCTCGTCTCCACCCTGGATGGAGAGCAGATCGAGCACGAGGTGATCGTGATCGACGACTCCAGCACCGACGGCACGGCCGCCGCGGTGGCGGCCTTCGCCGCCGAGCACCCCCAGGTGCGCTGCCTCCCATCCCCCTACCGCAACGGCTTCGGCTTCGCCGTCCGCGCCGGCCTGGAGGCCTTCGAGGGCGACGCGGTGGCGATCGTCATGGCCGACGGCTCCGACAGCCCGCGCGACCTCGTCGCCTACCAGCGGCTGCTCGAAGAGGGGTATGAGTGCGCCTTCGGCTCGCGCTTCGTGCATGGCGCGACCGTGACCGACTACCCCCGCTCGAAGCTGATCATGAACCGGATCGTCAACTGGGGCATCCGGGCGCTCTTCCGTCACGGCTACAACGACACGACCAACGCCTTCAAGGCCTACCGGCGCGAGGTGATCGAGAACGCCCAGCCCTTCCTCTCCCACCACTTCAACCTGACCGTCGAGCTGCCGCTGAAGGCGGTGGTCCGCGGCTACAGCTACGGCATCGTGCCGATCTCCTGGACCAACCGCACCAGCGGCACCTCGAAGCTGAAGCTGAACGAGATGGGCAGCCGCTACCTCTTCATCGTCCTCTACGTCTTCCTCGAGCGCCACCTCAGCCGGGGCGACTACCGGCGGGACGAGCCTTGAGCGGCCGCACCCTGAACGCCCTACGGGAACCACGCATCGCCTGGGCGGTGCTCGGCGTGGCGATGCTCTGCTCGGCGGCCCTGATCCTCTACACCACCGACGGACAGGGGTTCGCCGTCGACGAAATCCTCTACTACGGCCGCTCGGTCAACTCCAACGGCACGCTGATCCACTACGCGCCCTTCGAGCCGGGCTACCTGCTCGCCCCGTTCAACGGCCATCTGCCGCTCGGCGGGCGCTTCGTCTACGAGCTCGTCTTCGCCACGATCGGCGCCGACTACACGGTCTTCGTCCTGATCAACATCGCCGCCCTCTTCGCCTGCGTGGCCCTCGTCTTCGAGCTGGTGCGGCGGCGGGTGGGAAACATCGCCGCGCTGGCGCCGTGCATCGTCCTGCTCTTCCTCGGCTTCGCCCGCGAGCAGCTGCTCTGGCCGCTCGACTTCAACACCGCCGCTTCGCTGGCCGCCGGGCTCGGGGCGGTCCTGGCGATCCAGCGCGAAGACCGCCGCGGCGACGTCCTCACCTGCATCATGCTGCTGATCTCGATCGCGATGATCGAGCTGGGGCTCTCCTTCGCCCTGGGGATCGCCATCTGGCTGGCGCTCACCCGGCGGCGAGATGCCCTGCGGCGCGCCTGGATCGTCGCCGTCCCCCTCGTCCTCTACGTCGCCTGGTACGTGTGGGCGCGCAAGTTCGGCCAGAGCGAAACCCACGCCGGGGACATCCACCTGATCCCGGAAACCTTCATGCACGGCGCCGCCGCGGTGTTCGGCGCGCTCACCGGCACCAACCCGATCCAGGCAGGCTCCTACATCGGCAGCGTCACCTGGTTCGGCCGAGCCCTCGCCGTGGCCGCCGCGGTGGCGCTGGCGGTGCGCATCTGGCGGGGCTCGCTGCCACGCACCATCTGGGTCTGGCTGTTCGTGCTCGGCTCCTACTGGGCGCTGCTGGCGATCGCGGCCCGCCCGGCGGAAGGGACCCGCTACACGCTCGTCGCCGCGGTGCTGATCGTCCTCATCGCCGCCGACGCCGTCCGCCGCCGGGTGTCCGACGGCGTGGCGATCGCGCTGCTCGTACTCGCCGCGGTGGCCCTGCCCGCCAACATCGCCCAGCTGACCCAGAACCGCTCCGACGACACTCTCCACCACGACCCGCCGGTCAACAGCACCGAGTTCGCCATGCTGGAACTGGCGCGGAACCACGTCGACCCCGAATACTTCGTCACCGGCGACCCGCGGGTCGCCGAAGTGGACGGCGGGCTCTACATCGGCATCACCGCTGGGGCCTACCTCGACGCAGCTGCCCACAACGGCTCGATCGCCTACTCGCTCGAGGAGGTGCGAGAACAGGACGAAGGGCTCCGCCTGATCGCCGACGCCTCCCTGGTCGGCGCCCTCGGCGTCAGCGCCAAGCCCGGCCCACCGCCGGCCACCGATGCCCACTGCCGCACGGTCGCGGTCGCGCCGGGGGCGGAATCGATCACCTTCACCACCACCGCCGGCGAGACGCTGCTGCGCCCGCAGGGCGATGAGAAGACCGGCCTCTGGCTGGCCCGCTTCGCCGATCCCCGCGGGGTCGGCATCGACTACATGCCGCCGCACAGCTGGACCAAGCTCACGATCCCGCCGGACTCCGCCCCGGACCCGTGGCGCGTCACGGTCGACCACAGCATCATCGTCTGCCCGCCCGCCGAATAGAGGCCATCCCGGTAGGGGTGGAACGTCTTGTACTTTTTTGTCGAAGGCTTCGGGCGACAGCTGATCCCGATTCTCAAAAAAGTTAAGTGGAACCCCTGCCGGGATGGCCTCCACTCACCCGTCGGGCGGGCAGACGTAGACCGGGCCGTCGACGGTGACCCACCAACGGTCGGGGGCCGAGTCGGGCGGGATGCGCAGGTTCGTCCACTCCCCGGGCGCCAGCTTTCCGATCGAGACCGGCGCGCCGCCGGTGCCGAAGCGGCCGAGGCCGACCTTCACCGGGGTCTTCGCCCGCGAGCCCAGCAGGACCCCACCACGTTCGAGGAAGAAGAAGACGCTGTGGCCGGGGGTGCCATCCAGGGAGCTCGGGCAGGCGGAGGGATCGGCGGGGGCTCCGCTGGGCTTCAGCTTCAATTCCAGCGCTCCGATCAGGGTCGCGTCGGCGATGTGGCGGATGTCGACGCTCTCGTTGCGCAGTTCGTCGAGCGAAAAGCCGAAACCCCCGAATTCGTCGGTCGCCTGGAAGTAGGTGTAAGCGGAGAGGGGCACGAAGACGCCGCCGCCGGCATCGCTGACGTTGGGGTCGGTGACCGGGAAGTAGTCGCTGTGCACGTGCGGGCGGGCGAGTTCGAGCATCGCGTACTCGGCGCGGCTGTTGTCCGCGTCGGTCACCGAGGAGGCCCGCTCGTCGTAGAACTTGGCGATATTCGGTGGGATCGCAAACGCGACCACGGCGGCGGCGGCGATCAGCGCGGTCGTCGTGATCCTCGCCCCGCGCAGGGCCGAGCCGGCGATCAGGAAGACCGCAACGACGCCGACGAAGAGGTAGCGGGTCGAGTCCGGCGGCCGGTCGGCCAGGGTGATCATCAGCCAGTAGGTGAGGACCACGGCAAGCGCGATCCAGAGGCCGGTCGGCACCCTGCCCCGCCTGATCCGGTAGATCAGGCCGACCACGGCGAAGCCGGCCAGCACGCTCGCCCAAGGGGTGATCGTGGTCACGTTCGGCGAGATCTCCGGGCCGGTCGGGTTGACGCCGAAGATCGATCCCATCACCGCCGCGAGGGCGTTGGTGAAGTTGATCGGGATCAGCTTGACGTTGACGAGTTCGACATCGGACTGGCCGAACTTCTGCGCCCACAGCCACCAGATGGCGAAGAGGGCGAGAGGGACGAGGAAGATCCAGGCACGGCGCAGGCGGTCGTCGCGGCGCAGCACCGAGACGGCGACGCCGATGCAGAAGGCGAGGCCGACCTCGACCGTGGACACGGCGAGGATCAGCAGGGCGCAGGTGGCGAGGTCGCCGCGGCGGTCGTCGCGTTCGAGCGTCAGCAGCGCGCCGAGGCCGAAGGCCAGCGCGCCGATCGTGTGGATGTTGAAGGGCCAGAGGAACGAGCCCTCGCCGTAGCCGAGGAAGAGCAGCAGGATGCAGGGGATCAACGCCGCGAACGGCCGCACCCGGCGGCGCAGGAGGATGAAGAGGAGCAGCACGCAGACGAAGGCGGCGAAGACCTCGATCGCGCGGAAGACGGTGTAGTCGGCGCCGACGGTGAGGAAGAGGCCGCGGTAGAGCAGTTTGCCGAGGATCTGCAGATGGCCGTTGTGGGGGATGAAGAAGTATTCGATCCCGCCGGCCTGGTGGACGGCGCCGTTGTCGGTGATCAGACGGGCGTAGTAGAAGATGTCGTCGCCGGAAAAGGTCAGATCCTTGCCGGCGATCATCAGCCAGGTGGCGGAGATGCACATCGCCACGCCCAGCAGAATCCAGGCGAGCAGGCGCTCGTCAGCGTTGCGGATGCGTTCCATCACGATCCCTTCTTGGGCAGCAGCAGGCTGAAGTTCCCCGACCCGCCGACTTCTTCGAAGTCTTCGAAGATGTAGTGGACGAGCGGCGTGTCGGGCGCCGGGCGCACTCCCAGCCACCCGCCGGCGACCGTTTCGTTGCGGAAGGCGCAGGGGCGCGGCGAGGCGCGCACCTGGCGCAGGACGCGGTTCTGGCCCTCTTCGTCGAGCGCCGTGATCCAGGCGCCGGGGGCGTAGGGCTTCGGCGCTTCGATGCCGGTCCAGAGGTAGAGGCTGTCGATGTCGGGGTAGCCGACGAAGCTCGTGCAGCGGTTGCGCTCGAGGAAGTCGACGACCCCTTCGTATTCTTCGACCTCT
This sequence comes from Solirubrobacterales bacterium, assembly GCA_030152505.1. GTDB lineage: Bacteria > Actinomycetota > Thermoleophilia > Solirubrobacterales > 70-9 > VRUE01. The sequence continues at coordinate 7,428 of JASLJO010000036.1, forward strand.
TCGGGCGTCAGTCGCACCTGGCCCGCGCCGGGGAAGGGCAGCGGCACCTTGTCGCGGTATTCGATCGTGTTGGTGATTGCCGGCAGGAAGACCTGGCCGAGCGCCAGCATCCCCGCCAGGGCCGCCGTGGCGACCGCGGCGGCGGCGCCGAAGCGGGCGAGCCCGAGCTCGCCGCGGGTGGCGCTCCAGGCTCGCAGCGAGGTGAGCGCGTCGGCGAGGCAGAGCGCGCCGACGGGGACGAACATGAGCGAGGCGATCCCCACCTGGGCGCCGGGCACCGGGTAGGCGCCGAGCACCCCAGCGACCGCGACGGCCGGCAGCAGCACGCGCAGGAAGCGCTTGAAGGGCGGCTCGGGGTCGCCGAGCGGCGGCACCGCCGCGACCCAGGCGAGCAGCATCGGCAGCACGTCGACGTTGGCGCTCGGGTTGAGGCCGAAGGGCGCCTGTTTGGCGATCGTGAACCAGATCGCCAGCCCGGCGGCGGCGCGCAGGAGTCCCGGCCAAAGCGAGGGCTTGCCCGACGCCCAGGAGCGCAGCTTGGTCACGAGTACCGCCGCCGCGAGTGCGGCCACCCCCCAGTCGATCGCCTGGGCCGGGGTTTCGAACGGGCCGCCGGTGACGTTGCGCACGTTGAGCGGCTCCTTGATCAAGCCGTCATAGAGATCGGACAGGCTGGTCCCGTCGAGGAGGACAGCGGCGAGAATCGCGATCGTCGCCGCGGCGCAGCCGGCAAGGGCGGCGAGCAGCCAGCGCCAGAGCACCTCCTGCCGCTCGCCTCGCCGTCGCCGCGGCGTGGCCGCTGCGGCCACG
>JASLJO010000050.1 GCA_030152505.1 Solirubrobacterales bacterium
CGTCGTCGAGGCGGCCGCCGCCGAAGGCGTCAAGAAGGTCGTCACGTCGTCGTCGGCGTCGGTCTACGGCCTGGCCGAGCAGTTCCCGACCACGGAGCTGCACCATCCCTACGCCAACGACACGCTCTACGGAGCGTCGAAGACCTTCAACGAGGGGCTGCTGCGCAGCTACCACGCGATGAAGGGCCTCGACTACGTGGCCCTGCGCTACTTCAACGTTTACGGGCCGCGGATGGACGTTCATGGCGCCTACACCGAGGTGCTGGTGCGCTGGATGGAACGGATCGCCGCCGGCGAGCCGCCGCTGATCTTCGGCGACGGCACGCAGACGATGGACTTCGTCTGCGTGCCGGACATCGCCCGCGCCAACGTGCTCGCCGCCGAAGCGGACGCGACCGACGCGATCTTCAACGTCGCCAGCGGGGTGGAGACGAGCCTGCAGGAGCTGGCCGAGACGCTGCTGCGGGTGATGGGGTCGAGCCTGGCGGTCGAGTACGGGCCCGAGCGCACGGTGAACCGCGTGCCGCGGCGCCTCGCCGATACCGCGGCGGCGAAGCGCGAGCTCGGCTTCGAGGCCGAGATCGGCCTCGAAGAGGGGCTTGAGATGCTGGTCGATTGGTGGCGCTCGAGCGGCTCCGGCGCGGACGCTCCGCTGGTCTCCTCGGAGGCACGCTGATGGAGGTGCCCTTCGCCAAGCCGTGGTTTGGAGGGGGTGAGGCCGAGGCCGTGGGCGAGGTCATCGCCTCGGGCTGGCTGACCCAGGGCCCCCGCGTGGAGGAGTTCGAGCGCGCCTTCGCCGAGAGGGTGGGGGCGCCCGAGGCGGTCGCCACGACCAGCTGCACCACGGCGCTGCAGCTCTCGCTGTACGCATCGGGGGTCGGCCCCGGAGACGAGGTGATCGTCCCCTCGCTCTCCTTCATAGCCACCGCCAATGCGGTCTGGCAGTGCGGTGCGACGCCGGTCTTCGCCGACGTCGACCCGGCCACCTGCAACCTCGACCCGTCCGACGTCGAGCGGCGGCTGACGCCGCGGACGAGGGCGGTGATCCCCGTCCACCAGGTCGGCCTGCCGGCGGAAATGGACGGCTTCCTCGCCCTCGCCGACAGCCACGGACTGACTCTGGTCGAGGACGCCGCTTGCGCGATCGGCGCTCACCACCGAGGGCGGCCGATCGGATCACTCGGCCCGCTCGCCTGCTTCTCCTTCCACCCGCGCAAGGTGATCACCTGCGGCGAGGGAGGGATGATCGCCGTGCACGATCCGGACCTCGCCGAGCGCCTGCGGCGCCTGCGCACGCACGCGATGGATCAGTCCGCCCTCGCTCGCCACCAGGCGCGCGACGTCGTCATCGAGCACTACCCGGAGCGGGGTTGGAACGCACGGATGACGGACCTGCAGGCGGCGGTCGGCTTGCGCCAGCTCGAGGTGTTGGAGACGATCCTCAGCGAGCGTTGCCGCCTCGCCGAGCGTTACTCACAAGCACTCGAGAGTGTCCCTTGGCTCGAGCTTCCGCGCGATCCGGAGTACGCGGAGCGCACCTGGCAGTCCTACCCGATCCGGGTCAGTGCGGATGGACCGCTCGACGCGGAAGAGTTGATGCGTGCGCTGTTGCGCGACGGTGTCGCAACCCGCCGCGGCGTGATGGCGATCCACCTCGAGGGTGCCTACGCGGACCCGGCGGTCAGCCTCCCGCACACCGAGGCCGCGGCCCGCGAGGTCGTGTTGTTGCCCCTCTTTCCGGGTCTCGGCGATGAGGCGCAGGACCACGTGATCGACTGCCTCGCAACGGCCGGGATCGTCGAGGTGGCGTGAGCGCCGAGTCGAAGAGGGCGGCAGCGGCTGGCGCGAACGGATCGATCGCGCTCGACTCGCCGTTGTCCAGCCTGGAGCGCGAGGCGAAGCTGGCGGTGCCGATCGAAGTCGGCAGATCCCCGGCGTCCCGCTTCACGGAGGTCGCCATCCGCCTGTTGGACGTGCTGGGCGCGGCCGCCGCGCTGCTGTTGCTGGCGCCTTTCTTCCTGCTCGTCGCGGTGTTGGTCAGGCTCGACTCGCCCGGTCAGGCGCTCTTCAGGCAGCGCCGCCTCGGCAAGAATCTGGAGCCGTTCTCGGTCGTCAAGTTCCGCACGATGGGGGAAGGCGCCGACACGGATGCCCATCGCTCGCACGTCGAGCAGATGATGGCTGACGCGGAACGGCAGGGCACGCGGCCGATGTCGAAGCTGCAGGAGGACGCCCGCGTGACCCGGGTCGGCTCCTTTCTGCGGCGATCCAGCATCGACGAGCTGCCGCAACTCTGGAACGTGCTGCGGGGTGAGATGTCGCTGGTCGGGCCACGGCCGCCGATTCAGTACGAGGTCGACCGCTACCCGCCGGAGGCCTTTCGGCGCTTCGCCGTGCGCCCCGGGGTCACCGGCCTCTGGCAGGTGCGCGGTCGCAGCCTGCTCACCTTCAAGCAGATGATCGCGCTCGATGCGGAGTATGTCGACACCCGCTCGTTTGCCCTGAACCTGAAGATCCTCCTGTTCACTCTGCCGACCGTGATCCACGGTAAGGGAGCGGCGTGATCCCCCCGCGCCGCGGCCGGGCTCTGCTGATCAGCGAGAACGCGCCGCTTCCCAACGACAGACGGGTCTGGAACGAGGCCCGGGCACTGAGCGAGGCGGGCTGGGAGGTGGTGGCCCTCTGCGCAGCGGATGCCGCCCGCCGGCAGCCGCCGGTGGAGACGATCGAGGGGATCGAGGTCCATCGGTATCCGTTGCGCCCCGCCGCCGGCTCACTCGGCTACGCGCGCGAGTACGCGCAGGCGCTGTTGCGCATCCGGGCGCGGGTGCGGAAGCTGGCGCGGCAGCGTCCCTTCGACGTCGTGCACGCCGCCAACCCCCCCGATTTCCTTCTGCTCGCCGCGCGGCCGGCGCGCCGTCGGGGTGCCGCCACCATCTTCGACCATCACGACCTCACGCCGGAGCTCTTTCGCTCCCGCTTCGGTCGCGCCGGCCTCGTCCACCGGGCCCTGCTGGCGATCGAGCGCCGGGCGATGCGTTCGGCCGACGTGGTGATCTCGACCAACGAGTCCTATCGGCGGATCGCGATCGAGCGTGGGGGAGTGGAGCCCGCGAACACCTTCGTCGTCCGCAACGGTCCCGACCTCGAGCGCTTCCGGCCGGTGGAGCCGGATCCGGAGCTGCGGCGGGGCCGTCGCCACCTGCTCGTCTATCTGGGGATGATGGGACCGCAGGACGGCATCGACCACGCGCTGCGCGCGCTGGCGGCGTTGCGCGAGATGCGGCGTAATGACTGGCACGCGATCTTCGTCGGCGATGGCGAGGTGCGGCCGGAAATGGAACGGCTGGCCGACGAGCTGGGGCTCGGCGGATCGGTCGAGTTCGCCGGTTGGCGCGGCGACGACGACATCCGCCGCATCCTTTCGACCGCGGACGTCGGCCTGGAGCCCGATCCTCCCAGCCCCCTCAACGACTGCTCGACGATGATCAAGGTCACCGAGTACATGGCGATGGGCTGCCCGATCGCCGCCTATGACCTGAAGGAGACCCGCGTCTCGGCCGAGTCGGCCGCCGCATACGCGGAGACGCCGGTGCCCGAGGCTCTGGGGGGCTGCGTCCACGATCTGCTCGAGGACCCGGAGCGTCGGCGGCGAATGGCACAGTACGGGCGTGAGCGGGTGGTCGATCTCTCCTGGCAAAGGTCCACGGCAGTTCTTCTCGCCGCCTACGAGCGGGC
>JASLJO010000064.1 GCA_030152505.1 Solirubrobacterales bacterium
CCCAACGGCGACGTCCGCGTCGACGTGCGCGACAAGCAGTACAGCCCGCCGGAGATCAGCGCGATGATCCTGCAGAAGCTGAAGACCGACGCCGAAGCGAAGCTCGGCGAAGCGGTCGACAGCGCCGTGATCACCGTCCCCGCCTACTTCAACGACGACCAGCGCCAGGCGACCAAGGACGCCGGCAAGATCGCTGGGCTCGACGTCAAGCGGATCATCAACGAGCCGACCGCCGCCTCGCTCGCCTACGGGCTGGAGAAGGAGGAGGCCGACCACACGATCCTCGTCTTCGACCTCGGCGGCGGCACCTTCGACGTCTCCGTGCTGGAAATCGGCGACGGGGTCTTCGAGGTGAAGGCGACCGCCGGCGACAACCACCTCGGCGGCGACAACTGGGACAAGGCGATCGTCGAGTGGCTGGTCGCCGAGTTCAAGAAAGACCAGGGGGTCGACCTCGCGGCTGACAAGAACTCGCTGCAGCGCCTCTACGAGGCCGCCGAGAAGGCGAAGATCGAGCTCTCCTCAGCGCAGGAGACGCAGATCAACCTGCCCTTCATCACCGCGGTCGAGGGGCAACCGAAGCACCTCGACATGAAGCTCAGCCGCTCGAAGCTGAACGAGCTGACCGGCGACCTGTTGGACCGCGTCGTCGGGCCCGTCAAACGGGCGCTCGGCGACGCCGACGCGACGATCGACCACGTCGTCCTGGTCGGCGGCATGACCCGCATGCCGGCGGTGCGCGAGAAGGTCAAGGACCTGACCGGCAAGGACCCGCATCAGGGCGTCAACCCGGACGAGGTCGTCGCCGTCGGCGCGGCGATCCAGGCCGGCGTGTTGGCCGGCGACGTCAAGGACGTGCTGCTGCTTGACGTCACCCCGCTGACCCTCGGGATCGAGACCAAAGGCGGCGTGATGACGAGGCTGATCGAGCGCAACACGACGATCCCGACGAAGAAGTCGGAGATCTTCTCCACCGCCGACGACAACCAGCCGTCGGTCGAGATCCACGTGCTGCAGGGCGAGCGCGAGATGGCGAGCGGCAACAAGAGCCTCGGCAAGTTCCAGCTGACCGGCATCCCGCCGGCGCCGCGCGGCCTGCCGCAGATCGAGGTCACCTTCGACATCGACGCCAACGGCATCATCCACGTCACCGCCAAGGACCTCGGTACGCAGAAAGAGCAGAAAATCGAGATCAAATCCGGCTCCGGCCTCTCCGAGGAGGAGATCCAGAGCATGGTCACCGATGCGGAGTCGCACGCCGAGGAGGACAAAAAGCAACGCGAGCTGGCGGAAGCGCGCAACGTCGCCGAGAACGCCGCCTACCAGTCCGAGAAACAGGTCGAGGAGCTGGGCGACAAGATCGAGTCCGAGAACAAGGAGGAGATCGAGGCGGCGATCAAGGATGTGCGCGAGGCGCTCGGCTCCGACAGCGTCGACGAGATCAACTCGAAGACCGAGGCGCTGACCGCGGCGATGACCAAAGTGTCGGAGCAGATCTATGCGGCGGCGCAGGAGCAGGCGCAGGCGGCGTCTTCCGACGGGGCCTCAGAGGGGTCTTCCTCTGAGGATGAGGAGGAGGTCGTCGATGCCGAGGTGGTCGATGAGGGCGACGAGAAATGAGGGCGCAGGATCGGGACGGCAATGGGACCGACGAGTCCCGGCCCGCCCAGGGACCGGGCTCTCAGCCCGCGGGTCCTGTCGGCGCAGGGGACCCACCTCCCCCTGCGGTAGCTAAAGCTTCCTCGGGGGAGGTCCCCCCTACGCCGCCACCCGCGGGAGGAGCGTCTGAGGCCAAGGGACAGGAGGTCGAGGAGGACCTCGATGCCCTGCTGGCTGATACCCAGCGGGAGCGGGACGATTACCTCGATCTCGCCAAGCGGACGAAAGCTGATTTCGAGAACTTCAGGAAGCGGATGAGTGCTGAGGTTCTGGCCGCCGCGGGACGTGGGAAAGCTGAAGTGCTTCGGGATGTTCTGCCGGTGCTTGATGATCTCGAGCGGGCGCTGCAGGCCGCTGGACTCGACCCGGAGGGTGATTCCGAGGACGGGTTGGCACATGGGGTGCTGCTCGTCTTTCGCAGCCTGCGTGATGCGCTGGCGAAGAACGGGATCGAAGCTGTGGACCCCACCGGGGAGAAGTTCGATCCGAACTTGCACGAGGCGCTTTCGACTCTCGCCGCCGACGGGGTCGAGTCGGGCACCGTTGTCGAGACGATGCAGAAGGGCTACCGGCTCGGGGAGCAGCTGATTCGGCCTGCCCGTGTGGTGGTGGCGGAGTAGGAGGACTCTTGGCTGACGATCTCTACAGGGTTCTGGGGGTATCGAAGAAAGCCTCGGACGAGGAGATCAAGAAGGCGTACCGGAAGCTTGCCCGCAAATACCACCCGGACCGCAATCCCGACGATGCGGCGGCGGAGGAGAAGTTCAAGGAGGTCCAGGGCGCTTACGACACGCTGTCGGATCCGGAGAAGAAGGAGCAGTACGACTCCGGCGGGATGTTCGGCGGCTTCGGCGGTCAGGGTGGGACCGGCGGCCAGCCCTTCGGCGGCTTCGGCGGCACGCCCGGCGGAGGGAGCTTTGGCGGTGCCGACTTCGGCGACATCCTC
>JASLJO010000118.1 GCA_030152505.1 Solirubrobacterales bacterium
GGGGTCCTCCAGCACCGCCTCCATGCGGTCCTGGTCGGTGACCATGTACGGGGAGATGTAGCCCTTGTCGAACTGCATCCCCTCGGTGAACTCCAGCTCCATGCCGAAGGTCTGGCCCTCCTCGACGTTGACCACGCCGTCTTTGCCGACTTTCTCGATCGCGTCAGCGATCACGTTGCCGATCTCGTCATCGGCGGCGGAGATCGCGGCGACGCGGGCGATCTGCTCCTTGCCGGCGACCTCTTTGGACTGCTTGCCGCGCAGGTTGTCGACCACCTCGTCGACGGCCTTCTCGATCCCCCGGCGGAGCGCCAGCGGATTGGCCCCGGCGGCGACGTTCTTGAGGCCCTGGCGGACGATCGTCTGGGCCAGCAGCGTCGCCGTCGTGGTGCCGTCACCGGCGACGTCGTTGGTCGCCGTGGCGACCTCACGGACGAGCTGGGCGCCCTGGTTCTCGAAGACGTCCTCGACCTCGACCTCGCGGGCGATGGTGACGCCGTCGTTGGTGATCGTCGGCGCACCGAACTTTTTGTCGAGCACGACGTAGCGGCCTTTCGGGCCGAGGGTGACCTTGACGGCATCGGCGACTGCATCGACGCCGGCCTGCAGGGCCCCGCGTGCCTCCTCCTTGTACTTCAGCTCCTTGTGAGCCATTGGTTTCCTTCCTCCTTGGTGTCTCTAAGTCCTGATGGCGGGGGGTCTAGCCGAGCTTGGCGAGGACGTCCGACTCGCGCAGCACGAGCAGGTCGTCGCCCTCGACGGTGACCTCGGTACCGCCGTATTTGGAGTAGAGGACCTCGTCGCCATCGCTCAGGTCGAGCGGGCGGCGAGAACCGTCCTCCTGAATTGCGCCGTCGCCGACGGCGACGACCTTGCCCTTCTGCGGCTTCTCTTTGGCCGTGTCGGGGAGGACGATGCCGCTAGCGGTCGTCTCCTCCTCATCGATCGGCTTGACGATCAGCCGGTCCCCGAGGGGCTTCAGCTTCATCCGTGAACCTCCGTTATGGGTGATTTACTGGTCAAAGTCTCGAAAATCGGCGCCTCAGAGCCGTTCTGCGGTCTCTGGGCGTTGGCACTCTACACAGACGAGTGCCAACGCGGTTAAAGATAACGATAGGTCGCGGTCGGCGCGAGTCGAACCGCCGCCGCGCTAGCCGCTGGCAAGCAGCTTGCAGCCGAGCAGCTCGGCGATGCCGGCGCCACCGTGGGACATCACCCAGTCGTGGTTCCACTCGAAGGCCGGGCGGGCGAGCGGGGCCAGCAGGTTCATCCAGGGCTTCGTCGTCGCCACGTTCCACTCATAGAGGACCGCGGTGACGCCATCCTGCTCATAGAGACGCCAGCGACCGATCCCGGCCAGCTCGCCGACGGCGTCGGCCTGCAACAGGTGTGGCCGCTCGACGTGGGTGGTGGTGACCTCGAACTCGACCCGGTAGGGCAGCAGGCTCTTCCAGACCATGCGCGATACCGCGCCCACCCCGCCGCCGTCGCCGCCGTCGCGTTCTTCGACCTCCTCCACGCCACGCCACCACTCCGGCCAGCGCTCCTGGTCGTAGATGGCCTCCCAGACCGGCTCCCGCGGCGAGTCGAGCAGCCAGGTGGTGAGGAATGCGTAGTCGGCCATCGCGGAGCCGCTAATTGTGGTGCGGCGTCTCCCCGTTGCCGAAGTGCGCCCCCGGCGGCTCGACGATCTGCGAGAAGCGGATCACGGTGACGATGTCATCGGGGCCCACCGTGCGGCCGTAGATCTGTTCGAGGAACTTGACCTCGTCCTCGAGCCGCCGGAACTCGGGGTTGTCGTGCTCGATATCGCGCGGAGAGAGGTCGGCGACCTTCTTCACCTCGACGTCGTCGATGCAGGCCGCGAAGATTTTCTCGCGCGGGCTGTGACGGAAGCCGACCGTGATCCAGACCACCTGGCCCCGCTCGTACTTGCTGGTCTTGTCGCCAAGGCGAATGGTCGCCGTCTTGCGACCGCGCTTGAGCTGGTCGACGAAAACGGTGGAATAGAAGTTGAGGACGTAGATGCCGCCGCGCATGGCGAAGCGAGCGTATCTGACAGCGCGCTGACCGGTCGCATTGCAGCCAGAGCCGGCTCGTGGACGTTTGTTCGTCGGTGGGGTGTAGGCGGACCGAAAACGGGTCGATGGGAGGTGCGATGTCGCCTCTCATCTCTCGTGCGCTCATGCTTCGCGGCGCGATCGCCCTCTGCGCCACCGGTCTGCTGCTGCTCGTTCCGAGCAGCGGGGCCTCCGCCGCCACCTGCGCCGGCAAGCACGCGACGATCGTCGGCACGCCCGGCGACGACGTCATCGTCGGCAAGAGGGCCAGCGACGTGATCTACGGCGGCGGCGGGGACGACAGGATCTCCGGCGGGCCCAACGGCAACGACACGATCTGCGGCGGGCCAGGGGACGACAGGATCCACGGCGGGCGGGGCTTCGACGCGCTCCATGGCGACGGCGGCGACGACCGGCTCTCCGGTGACAGCGGCTCCGACCACATCGAGGGTGGCGACGGCAACGACTCTCTCAGCGGCGCCGAGGGCAGGGACAGCCTCCTCGGCGGTGGCGGCAGCGATGAAATCCGCGGCGCGAAGGGGCCCGATCGGATGCTCGGAGGCAGCGACGGCGACGTGCTGATCGGCGAGAAGGGCAGCGACGAAGCCCTCGGCGGTGGCGGCAACGATTGGCTCTACGGCGACAAGGGCAACGACAGCCTCGAAGACGGCGAGGGCGACGACAAGGTCGAAGGCGGGCCCGGCGACGACCCCGAGCTCGAAGGCGGACCGGGCACCGATCAGATCCTTGCCGGCGCCGGCAGCGACAACGCCGACGGCGGCGAGGGCGACGACGACATCGTCCGCGGCGACAGCGGCGAAGACACGCTGAGCGGCGGCGGCGGCGGGCAGGACATCGTCTCCTACGCGAGCGCCACCCGCGGCAGCGTCATCGTCGACCTCGAAACCGGCAAATCCAAAGGCGACGGGCACGACAGCCTGCACGGCTTCGAGGACGTGGTCGGCTCGCCGCAAGGCGACGACATCATCGGCAACGGCGGCGTCAACCGGCTCGACGGCGGAGTCGGCAACGACGCCCTCGACGGCAGCGGGGGCTCGGACGAAGCCTTCGGCGGCGCCGGCGACGACCAGTGCAACGGCTTCGCCACCGAACATTCCTGCGGCACTGAACCCATCCCACCGCCGAACGACACCTTCGTCATCCTCAACCAGGGCCTCGACGGGTCGAGCCTGGTCGTGCAGGGAAGCAACGAGGCCAACCACATCCAGGTCTCCTTCGGCGACGGCGGCTGGGCCGTCTCCGACGACAACGGAATCTTTGCCGGCGAAGGCTGTACGGCGGGCGGCGGCGACGCGGTGAGCTGCACCACCCCCGCGGCCTCCGACCTGCTCGTAATCACCGGCGGTGCCGGCGACGACGACATCTCCGTGGCCGACAGCGTCCCCGCCGCGGTGCACGTCCGCGCCAACGGCAACACCGGCTCGGACGCGATCAGCGGTGGTCGCGGCGACGACGTGCTCGAGGCGGGCGAGAACTACAACAACCCCGACGACGGCAGCGACACGCTGAACGGCAACGACGGCAGCGACGTGCTCTACGCCGACCCAGGCGCCGACCATCTCTCCGGCGGTGCCGGTGATGACCTGCTCGTCTCCTCGGTCCCCGTCTGCCAGGGCCACACCTATGACGGCGGGCCCGGCGAAGACACCGTCTCCTACGGGCGCTCGGACGCGGCGCTGACCGTGCGGCTCGGCGGTACGGGGGGCCCCGGCGGCTGCGGCAATCCCGACCAGGTCCAGTCCGACAACGAGAGCCTCGAGGGCTCCGACGGGCCCGACGTGCTGATCGGCGACAACAGCGGCAACAGCTTCCTCGGCCATCTCGGCGCCGACACCTTCATCGGCGAGGGCGGCAACGACTTCATCGACGCCGTCGACGGCAAAGCGGACAAATCGATCAACTGCGGTGGCGGGGGCGGCGAAGTGGTCAAGGACAAAGTCGATCCAAGCCCGGTCGGCTGCTGACGAACCCGCCGCCCACCTCGGTACGCAATACGCGGTAGACGGGTCTCTTGCACCTTTGCAGGAGGCGCGGGGGAAGGCCGATAGCCAGGCAATGGCGCGACCCCTCGGACCGGCCTTCCCGCGAATCGCCTTCGCCGCGCTCGGCGCCGCGCTCTTCCTCCTGCTTCCGGCCTGGAGCGACGCCTCGGCCGCCACCTGCGCCGGCAGGCACGCGACGATCGTCGGCACGCCCGGCGACGACGTCATCGTCGGCAAGAGGGCCAGCGACGTGATCTACGGCGGCGGCGGGGACGACGAGATCACCGGCGGGCCCAACGGCAACGACAGGATCTGCGGCGGGCCGGGGGACGACAGGATCCACGGCGGGCGGGGCAACGACACGCTCGACGGAGAAGGCGGCGACGACCGCCTCGTCGGCGAAAAAGGGGCCGACAACCTGATCGGCGGCGAAGGGGATGACACCATCCTCGGCGCCAAGGGCCCCGACGACGAGCTCGGCGGGGCCGGCGAGGACGAGCTCTTCGGCGGGCGTGGGCCGGACGCGATGAAGGCCGGCGGAGGCGACGATGTGCTCTACGCCGGCAAAGCCAGCGAGCACGTGGTCGACGGCGAAGGCGGCAGCGACCGGATCCACGGCGGGCGGGGCAATGACGCGCTCCACGGGGGCGCCGGCGACGACACGGTGGACGGCGGCCTCGGCGACGACACGCTGAACGGCGAAGGCGGCAGCGACCTGCTGATCGGCAGCCACGGGAGAGACGACATCTCGGGTGGCACCGGCGACGAAGACGTGCTGCGCGGAGACATCGGCTTCGACAAGCTGGACGGCGGCCCCGGCGAACGCGACATGGCCTCCTTCGCCACTGCTTCCGAAGCGGTGACCGCCGACCTCACCACCGGCAGCGCCCATGGCGACGGGCGCGACACGATCTCCCCGGAAACCGAGGACATCATCGGATCGACCTTCGGCGACACGCTGATCGGGGACCGAGCCCCGAACAGGCTCGACGGCGGCGGCGGCTACGACACCCTGCAGGGTGGAGGCGGTGGCGACGAGCTCTTCGGTGGCCCCGGCGGCGCGAGCTGCAGCGGCGCCTCGATGACCGAGGGCTGCGAACCAGCCGAGGCCGGCGTCCCCGGACCGGAGGTCTCGCGTGTCCACAGCATCGACGGAAGCGGCTCGCTCAGCGTGGTCGGCACCGCCGCCGACGACTCGATCTGGATCGCCCTGCGGAACGGCCGCTACGTCATCTCCGACAGCGGCAACCCCTTCCCTGCGGCCAATGTCGGGGAATGCGATTCGGTCGGGGGCGACGCCAGCTGCGATAGCGACGTGCAGACGATCCTGATCGAGGCCGGCGCCGGCAACGACCAGGTGGCCGTCGACGGCAGCGTCCCCTCCCAGGTCGAAGTACGGATCGAAGGCGGGCCGGGTGCTGACGTGCTTCACGGTGGGCCGGGCGGCGACGTGGTCGAGGCCGGCGACGACAGCGATCCGGACGCGCTCGAAGGAGGACCCGGCGACGACGCGCTGATCGGCGCCAGAACCGACTTCCACGTGCCGGTCAACAGCGGCAAGAGCACCTTCATCGGCGGGCCCGGCGACGATGTGATGGTCGGCGGCGACCCCTGCGACGGCGATCTCTTCGACGGCGGGCCGGGCAACGACGACGCCAACTTCTTCCGCTTCACGCCCGGTGTGACGGCCGAAATCGGCGGCCCCGTGAGTCGTGCGGGGAGCCCCTGCACCCCCGGTCACATCGACCCCTCGGTCGAGCAGCTCGAGGGCTCCCCCGGCCCTGACACGCTGATCGGCAACCACGACGACAGCCTGATCGGCCACGGCGGGCGCAACAGGCTGCGTCTCCGTCGTTAGTCCGGCGCTAGGCGGGGCCGAAGCCCTCCTCGCCGATCAGGGGGACGAAGCGGCAGGGACCGATCTCGCCACGCACGAGTTCCGCGCCGCGGCGATGGAAGACAGTGAGCAGGTCGACCCGCTCGGCGGCAATCGGGACGACGAGGCGACCGCCGTCGGCGAGCTGGCCGAGCAGGGTGCGCGGCGGCGCCGGCGCGGTGGCGTGGACCGCGATCGCCTCGAACGGGGCCCGCTCCGCCAGGCCGCGGCTGCCGTCGCCGACGAATAGCTCGACGTTGGCGACGCCGAGCCGGTCGAGTGCCCGCTGGGCCTCTTCAGCCAGCGCCCCGTACCGCTCGAAGCCGATCACCCGCGCGGCGAGGCGGGCCAGGACCGCGGCCGAGTAGCCCGAGCCAGAGCCGACCTCCAGCACCTGCTCGCCGCCGCGCAGCTCCAGAGCCTGGCAGATGGCGGCGACGATCCAGGGCTGGGAGATCGTCTGTCCCTCCCCGATCAGCAGCGCCGCGTCGGAGTAGGCGCGGCCGCGCTGCCGCTCGGGGACGAACTCCTCCCGCGGCACGTCCGCCATCGCCGCCAGCACCCGCTCGTCGCCGATACCGCGGCGCCGCAGCTGCCGCTCGACCATCCGCGCGCGCCGCTCGGCGAAGTCAGGCACCTAGAAAATGTAGTTGCGCAGCTTCGGGGGTTCCAGGACAGTGACGCGACCACGGCCGGGACGGACGATGCCGGCGCGCTCGAGATCGGCGAGGAAGCGACTGACGCTCTCGCGCGAGGTACCGGCAAGCTGGGCGAGGTCGGACTGGTTCATGCGGATCGTCACCTCGCCGCCGTCGCCTGCCCGCGGCGCCTCTTCGGCGACGAGCTGCGAGAGCACCCCCGCGACACGGCTGGGCACGGTCTGGAAGGACTGGCGCGAGATCCGCTCGTTGGCGGCGCGCAGGCGCCGCACCAGGGCGCTGAGGAGCTTCACGGTGATCTCCGGGTGGCGAGCGAGCAGCGAGCGCACCTCGCCCGCCGGCAGCGCCAGCAGCTCACCGTCACCGAGCGCTTCGACGCTGGCCGAGCGCACCTCGCCGTCGAGCATCGCCAGCTCGCCGAAGATGTCGCCGGGGCCGAGCGTCGCCAGCGTGATCGCCCGCCCGTCGGAGTGCTCGCGCGTCACCCGGAAGCTGCCCGAGCGGACGATGTAGCAGGCATCGGAGTGGTCGCCCTCGTGGAAGACGCGGGTGGCGGCAGGGAAAGAGCGGGGCACGGCGACCTGCGAGAAGCTCTTCAGCTCGTCCTGCTCGAGATCGGCGAAGAGCGGCACGCTGCGTATCAACTCGACCGGGCTGAGACTCTCCTCCGTATCGGGCACGCATTGATTATCGCGTGCCCGGCGCCCTACGGGGCCCTGAGGACAAGGCGGGCGCCGTGGATGGCGAGGCGATGGCGCTTGTTCCTGCGATGACCCTTTCGCCTCTGCTTACCGGCCCCGGGCAGACCGGCAGCGGCGATCGCGCTGGTCGCGGGCGGAGTCGCGGCTGGTGCAGAGACCGGATCGGGAACCGCGCCGACGCCGGTGAGGACGATCGGAGCCGGGCCGTCGTTGTCGCCGAAGAGGCCGAGGATCGCTTTCTTGACGCCTTCGCTGACCGGCTGGAAGCGAACCTGGATCGTGCAGGTGGCGGCCGGCACCAGTTCGACGCCGGTGCAGCTCTCGTCGAGGATCTGGTAGCTGCCGATCGCGCCGCCGGCGATCACGGCGATGAAGACGCCGCCGGGCATGTTGCCGGTGTTCGTGATCTCGATCTCGCGGGTCGCTCCGGCCGAGCCCACCTTGACGACGCCGAAATCGGCCGGGTTGGAGTCCGGCGCGAAGGTCGCTCGCCCGCCGGTCCCGGCGAGATCGGCGGCGAACGAGTATTCGCCCACGTTCACCCTGAACTGTGCCGTGTATTCGACGGCGTCATGCGGACTGAAGTACACCTGCACCGAGCAGGATTCGCCCGGCTGCAGGTAGGAGCCGTAGCAGGGGCTGCCGTTGGCCCAGAAGGCTCCGCTCCCCGGCCCGACGATCTGGGGGGATCCGACCTGGAGCTGTTCGCTGCCGACGTTACGCAGCTGGAACCAGGTTTCGCGCGAGCCCCAGTTGAGCGGCTGCAGGCCGAAGTCGTAGCTGCCTGGTTCGATGGCGAGCTGGGGCGGTTCGGTCGGTTCAGGCGGTTCAGCGAGACCGACGGCCGGGCGGACTGCCATCACCGCCAGGACCGTGAAGACCGTGGCGATGAGGGCAGCGAGGGTTTGTAGAGGCTTGGACGTATGTTCGAGCGAGAGCATGGACGTCTGATCGACCCCAGCTGTCGGCGCGGTGAAAACCGGTTGAGATCATTCATCTGGCGGAGGCGGTGAGCTTGCGCGGGCCGCGGCTGAAGCCGGCGTTGAGCAGCGCCTCCTCGTGGCCGGAGCCGATCACCGGCTCGCCGTCGAGCTTCTCGACTCCGAGCTTGGGCAGGCGACCGGCGGCGACCGCGTCGGCGAGCGCCTGCATCGCATCCGCCAGGTCAGCGTCGCTCAGCTCGTCCAGGCGGAGGATGCTGCGGCCGCCGCGCTCGACATAGACGAGCGGCTCGCCGTCGCGCAGGAGGGCGTAGGCCCCCGGGGCGCGCGCCGGGCGCCTACCCGACGGCGGTTTGGGCCAGGGCAGCGAGGCCCCGTAGGGGTTGGCGGGATCGGTGGCGGCGAGCACCTGGAAGGAGCCATCGGTTTCGGGCAGGGAGCGCAGCCGCTCGACCGCCCCCGGCAGAGCGAACTGCGCCCCGCCCAGCCCCTCGACGAAGTAGCCGCGGCGGGCGGTGCCGAGCAGCTCCAGGTTGCCGAGCTCGGCATAGAGCGTGGAAAAGCCGCCGGGTATCCCCTCGGCAAGCACGGTCTCGCGGGTGACGATGCCGTAGCGCTCGAGCATCAGCTCGGCCTGGGCGCGCAGCTTCGCCCCAGGGCCGGGCGCCTCGGCGAAGAGCGGCGCGGTCAGCGACCAGCGGCCCTGCACGGCCGCGCCGGAGCCGGAGCGGCGGCGGGCGAAGCGGCGCCCCTGGCGCTCGTGCGCGGGCACGGATCGCAGGCGCGGCGCCCGCAGCGGAGCAAAGGCGTCGTTGGTCACCTCGCCGCTCCAGGCGAGGTCCCAGAGGGCGCTGTGCAGTTCCTCGGCGGGGAAGTCGAGGTCGGCGAGCAGGTCAAGCCAGAACGACGGTCCGGCGACGAGGCGCTCGCGGATCGCCTCCTGCGCGGCGCCCTCGGACCGCTCGAGCTTCGAGTTGGCCGGCGGCGGGCCGGCGAGACGCACGTCCTCGCGGAAGTAGAGGGCGATGCGGCCGTCGCTGCGCCCGCGTGAGCCGGCGCCGATCCAGACCAGCTCGCCGCTGGTGCAGAGCTCGTCGAGCCAGGCCGGCGAGTAGGCGCCCAGCCGGCGCGGCAGCACGTCCTCCTCCCAGACCCTGGGCGTGAGGGCGACGCCCTGCAGCGGCACCAGCGCGTCGCGCAGCCGGTCGGGACCGGCACCGGCGGGACGATGGGCGTCGACGTTCTGCCAGCTCGGCAGGAAGCGAGCGAAGCGGTCGCGCGCCGCCGGCTCGACCTCACGACGCAGGTGGGCGAGGCTGGCGCGGCGCACGCGGCGCAGGACGTCGGAGTCGCACCACTCCCGCTCGCTGCCACCGGGCAGCAGCTCTCCGCGCACCAGCGCCCCTTCTCGCTCGAGCTCGCGCAGCGCCGGGGTCGGGTCGACGCCATAGCGGCCGGCGAGCTGCGCGGTCGGGAAGGGACCGTGGGTGCGGGCATAGCGGCGCACCAGGGCGCGCATCGCGTCGGGGTGGTCCTCGAGGAAGGTCTCCGGCAGTCCGGGCGGCGGTGGCACGCCGAGCGCGTCGCGGTAGAGGCCGGCGTCCTCGCCGGCGACGTAGCGCTCCTCGCCGGCCACGCGGATCAGGGCGACGCGGCGCTCGGCGACCAGCTTCTCCAGCATCGAGGCGGCCGAGTAGCCGTCTTCGACCCGCTCCTCGCACTCCGCCGCGCCGAGGTCGCCGACGTTGCGCAGCACCTGCTGCAGCGCGTCGCGGTCGCTCGCGCGGCCGGCCTCGGTGCGGTGCTGGAGCTGCGCGAGCTGATCGACCCCGAGGCGCTGGAGGAGGTCGAG
>JASLJO010000135.1 GCA_030152505.1 Solirubrobacterales bacterium
ATGATCGACGTCGCCGGCCTGAACGGAGTGCTCGAGGCAGACCGCGAGTCCGGCCTGGTCAAGGTCGGCGCCGGGACCGTACTTGCCGCGCTCAACGAGGAGCTGCACGCGCTCGGCCTGGCGATGGAGAACCTCGGCGACATCGACCGTCAGACGGTCGCCGGCGCGATCTCGACCGGGACCCATGGAACGGGCGCGAAGTTGCGCAACATCTCCGCCCAAGTCGAGGCGATCGAGCTGGTCACCGCTGACGGGACGGCGCGAGAGCTCGACGCGTCTGCGGTCGAGCTGTTGCGCGCCGCACGGGTCAGCGTCGGCGCCCTCGGCGCGATCTCGACTGTGACGCTGCGCTGCGCCCCCGCCTTCGTGCTCGAGCGGATCGATTCGCCGCAGCCGCGCGAGGAGGTGTTCGGCAGCTTCGACGAGCGCGCCGAGTCGCACGACCACTTCGAGCTCTTCACCTTTCCCTATGCCGACTCGGCGTTGGTGCTCGAGCGCAATCGGGTCGAGGGCGCGCCGCGGCCACGCAGCAGAGCCGCCGCCTACCTCAACGACATCGTGCTCGAGAACTGGGCGCTGGAGGCTCTCTCTGCCGCCGGGCGCTTCGCGCCCAGGGTGATTCCGACTCTCTCCCGCCTCGCCGCCGCCCTCGCCTCGGGCGGGAAGACCGTCGACCGCAGCGACCGCGTCTTCGCCAGCGAGCGCCGCGTTCGCTTCACCGAGATGGAGTACGGGGTGCCGCGCGAGCACGGCCCCGAGGCAGCGCGGCGGGTTATCGAATGGGTGCGGGCCAACCGCTACCCGGTCTTCTTCCCGATCGAGATGCGCGTTGCCGCCGGTGACGATGCCCTGCTCAGTCCCTCGCACGGCCGCGATACCGCCTACATCGCCGTCCATCAGTACCGCGGGATGGAGTGGCGGCCGTACTTCGAGGCGGTCGAGGAGATCATGCGCTCCTATGGTGGGCGTCCCCACTGGGGCAAGCGCCACTTCCAGACCGCGGCGACCCTGGCGCCGCTCTACCCGGAGTGGGAGCGGTTCCAGGCGGCGCGCGACGAGCTCGACCCGAACCGCGTCTTCACCAACGAATACGCGGCGCGAGTGCTCGGCGAGTGACGACTGAACCGTTGACCCCCGTTTTCGGTGGTCAATCGTCCACCTTCAAAGAAAGACCTTGCCCTCGCCACGATAGGTGGGGACCACGTCGACGATCTCGTCCCCCTCGACCAGGTGGAGGACGTCGAAGCGCTCGCACAGCTCACCCGCCTTGGCGTGACGCATGTAGACGCGGTCGCCGATCGAGAGCTCGGCCGCGGGAGGTCCAAGTAGTGGAGTCTGCACCTCACCGGCCCCCTCCTCGGGATCGAGGCGCAGCCCGGCCGGCAACCAGGTGACCGGCAGGCGTGCCGGGTCGCCGCTGCCCGAGGCGAGGTAGCCGCCGCCGAGCGCCGTCGCCACACCGGGTGCGGGCTTGCGCACGATCGCCAGGGCGAAGCCCGCGGCTGGGGTCAGGGTGAAGCGGCTGTAGTGGTCGAAGAGGGCGGGAGCGTAGAAGCCGGAGCCGGCGGTGACCTCGGTGACGGCGTCCTCCGTGGCCGTCAGCTCGAGGCTGCCGGTGCCTCCGCCGTTGACGATCGGCAGCTCGGCGAACTCGCGGATCGCGGCGACGCTGGCGCCACGGCGCTCGGCCAGCTCGGCGGCGGAGCGCCGCTGCATGAAACGGATCGCCGCCCCGCGCAGCCGCCGCCCCGGTGGGCGGTCGCCGACGCCCGCGATCTGACCCTCGTAGGCCATCAGAGCCGCCAGCTTCAGCTGCGGTCGGCGCTCGATCTCCCGCGCCAGCGCCACCGCCTGCTCGACGGTGTGGACCGGCGAGCGCTTGGGTCCGACCTTGGCCCGATTCCCCAGCGCCCACCAGCTCGCGTCGAGGTCGATGCAGACGCGCACCGGTGCGGCGCCGGCACCGAGCACCGACTCGATCGCGTCGAGGTGCTCGCCGCAATCGACCATCACCATGGGTGCGCTCTCCGGGTTGGCGACGGAGCGCAGGGCCAGCTCACTCAGGGCGCCCGTGTCCGTCGTCGGATAGGCGAGCAGCAGGTCTTCGAATCCCTGTTCGGCCAGCCACAGGGTCTCCGGCAGGGTGAAGGTCATCAATCCGGCAAAGCCCGGATCGCTGCGCATCACCCGCTCCAGGAGAGCCCGGCAGCGCAGCGACTTGCTCGCCACCCGGATCGGCTTGCCGCCGGCCCGTCCGAGCATCTCCGTCGCATTGGCGCCCATCGCGTCGAGGTCGACGAAGGCGAATGGCGCCTCGACCTCCGCGAAGATCGACTCGAACTCCTCGTATGAGCGAGTGACGGGCACCCGCTGAGACTAACCGCGGCTGAGGTCCCGAAAAACGGAGAGGGAGGGATTCGAACCCTCGAGAGAGCTTGCGCCCCCTACTCGCTTAGCAGGCGAGTGCCTTCAGCCACTCGGCCACCTCTCCGGGCTCGAAAACCATAGCGTCGCCCGGCGCCTCGGCGCGGTCGCTCAGCTGTGCCGCGAGCGGATGACGACACGGGCGCCGCGCGAGGGGATCATCGTCACGTTGCGGTGCACGGCGTGCTCGGGAGCGGGGTCGTCGGCTTCGAGGTCGAGGCGGCGGGCCATCGCCTCGAGCACGACACGCTGCTCGGCCATCGCCAGGGCGGCGCCGAGGCAGCGGCGGATGCCGCCGCCGAAGGGGATCCACTCATACGTTCCGGGCTTGCGGCCGAGCCATCGCTCGGGCCTAAACTCGAACGGCTGGGGGTAGACGTCCTCGCGGTGGTGGACGAGGAGGATGCTCATCAACAGCGGCGTCTCGGCTGGCGCCGCGTAGGGGCCAAGCCGCCACGGCAGCTTCACTCGCCGTCCGATGATCGGGATCACCGGGCGCGAGCGCATGCCCTCGACGATCGTCGCCTCGATCTGCTCGGCGGCGTCGCCCTCGCCACGGACGGCGTCGCGCAGGGCATCGTGCGCAGCCGGGTTGCGGACCAGCCGCTCCCACGTCCAGGCGAGTGAGTTGGCGGTCGTCTCGTGGCCAGCGAGGACGAGGGTGAGCAGCTCGTCGCGCAGTTCTTTGTCGCTCATCGCCTCGCCCTCCTCGGTGTGGGCCTGCAGCAGCAGCGAGAGGATGTCGCGGCGCTCGCCCAGGTCTTCGGCGTGGCGGCGCTGCGCGATCACGGCATAGGTCGGGCGGTCGAGCAGGTCGAGGCCGACCCGCGTCAGTCCGACTGCCTCCTCCCGGCCGAGGTTGAGCAGCTCGCTCACCTGGGCCAGCGGCCAGGTCGAGGCGGCGACTATCCGCTGGGTTGCGATGCGCAGCCAGTACTCGGGCGTCCCGCGCTCGGGAACGCCTTCGATGCCGAAGATGCCGGACATGATCACGTCGAGGGTGATCGCCTGCATGCGCGGGGCCAGGGCGAAGGGGCGGCCGATCGGCCAGCGGTCGATCTCGCGCTCGGCGGCGTCGGCGATCATCTGCGTGTACTGCTCGATCGCCTCGCCGTGGAAAGGCGGCAGCAGCAGCTTGCGTTGACGCATGTGGCGGGGTCCGACCGCGGTGAGGACCGAGTTGGGGCCGACGATCGGCCGCAGCGGCGATTCGCCGGTCAGCGAGGGAGCCTGCTCGGGCTTGGCGGTGAATAGCGAGCGCACGTGGTCGGGATGGCTGGTGATCACCGGCCCCGGTCCGGGGATCGTGCCGCGCATGCGGAAGACCTCGCCCAGCTCGCGCCGGGCGCGGAAGACGAACTCGATCTGGCGCTGGTTGAAGCGCAACGTCTGCAGCAGACGCGAGTGCATGACCGCCGGCGGCTCGGGCAGGCCTTTCGCCTCTGCCGGCTCGAGCGGTCCGGCGGGCGAGGCGGGCGCCTCGCCGACGAGGCGGTTCGCGATCGCGGTCTCGGCGGGCGCGACGGCTTCGGCCAGCGGAGTCACCTGCTCAGTGTTACACAGATCGATGTCGCATAAATGAGTCTCTAGAGTCATGTGACGTATGTACGGCAGGCGGACCAAGATCATCGCAACCGTCGGCCCCGCGAGCTGGGACGACGAGGTTTTGCTGGGTCTGATCGAGGCCGGTGCCGACGTCTTCCGCCTCAACTTCTCCCACGCCGACCGCGAGCGTCACGCGCGCACGATCGCGTCGATCCGCGCGGCGGCCGAGCGGGCTGGGCGGGAGGTCGCGGTGCTCGGCGACCTGCCGGGGCCGAAGCTGCGGATCGGCGAGCTGCGCGACGACGTCGCCGAGCTGGAGACCGGCATGCACGTGAAGCTGACCCCGCAGCAGATCGAGGGGGACCGGGAGACGATCCCAGTCGACTGGCCGGGCGTGAGCTCGCTCCGCGAAGACGAGCTGGTCTACCTGGCCGACGGCTCGATCCGCCTGCGCGTGCGCGAGCCCGAAGACGGCGGGGTGGACGCCGAGGTCGAGGTCGGCGGCACCCTCTCCTCGCACAAGGGGATGAACATCCCCGGCGCGACCGTGCGTGCCACGACCGAGGGCGATCTCGGTTGGGTCGAGTTCGCGGTCGAGCAGGGGATCGATTTGATCGCGATGTCCTTCGTCTCCTCGGCGGCCGACCTCGAGCCGGTGAGCGAGCGCCTCGACTCGCTCGGCTCCGATATCCCGCTGATCGCCAAGATCGAGAAGCAGCAGGCGGCCGAGAACGCCGAGGAGATCGTCGCCGCGGCGAGCGGCGGGATCATGGTCGCGCGCGGTGACCTCGGCATCGAGCTGCCGCTGGCGCAGGTGCCCGTGGTTCAGAAACGCTTGATCCGTGCCGCGGGTCGGCGCTCCAAGCCGGCGATCACGGCGACGCAGATGCTCGCCTCGATGGTGACCGAGCGGCGCCCGACCCGGGCCGAGGTGACCGACGTCGCCAACGCGATCTTCGACGGCACCGACGCGGTGATGCTCTCCGAGGAGACCGCGGTCGGCCGCCACCCGATCGAGGCGGTGCAGGTGATGGACAGGATCGCCCGCGCGACCGAGCCCGACCTGCCCTACGGCGAGTGGCTCTTCAGCCGCACCGATCAGGCGACCCAGGACGTCGCCGACTCCGTCGCCCAGGGTGCCGTCGGCGCCGTCTACCGGCTGGGCCTGGCGGCGATGGTGGTGCCGACGACGAGCGGCCGCAGCGCCCGGCTCGTCTCCGCCCATCGCCCCAACGTGCCGGTCCTGGCGATCTCGCCGCGGGCGGAGACTGTGCGTCGCCTCAACCTCCTCTTCGGCGTGCGCGCGATCCACAGCGAGCACGAGACCGAGGTGCGCGGCCTGCTCGACGATTGCGCTTCGCTGGCCGTCCGCCATGGCGTCGCCCGCTCCGGCGACCTGATCGCGATCGTCGCCGGCATGCCGGATCAGGAGCTGGGCACGAATTTGTTCGAGGTTCACCGAGTCCCCTGATCGGCCGTCGAGGTAATCTGCGCGGTCGGTGACCGATTTCGACGCGATCGCGCAGGGAATGACCCAGGCGGTGCCATTTGCCGGGTATCTCGGGCTGGAGATAACCGACGTCGCGCCGGGGGAGGCGGTCGTGCGGCTGCCCGAGCGCGCCGAGCTGAACAACCACGTCGGCTCCCAGCATGCCGGCGCTCTCTTTACGGTAGCCGAGACGGCCTCGGGCGCGGCCTTCGTCGGCGCCTTCGCCGAGCGCATGGGCGACGTGACGCCACTGGCCCGCAGCGCCGAGATCTCCTACAAGAAGATCGCCAGGGGGGCGATCGAGGCGAAGGCGAGGTTGGGGGTTCCGGCCGCTGAGGCGCTGGCCACTCTCGACGCCGAGGGCAAGGTCGAGTTCCCCTGTGAGATCGAGCTCCTCGATGGCGAGGGAACCCTCGTGGCGACGGCGACCGTGCACTGGCACGTGCGCCTGAACAAGCCGGCCGAAACCCCGGCATGAGTCTCGTCCGCCTCGAGCGTGACGAGGCGGGGCTCGCCGTCGCGACCTTCGACAGCCCGCCGCTCAACCTCTTCAACCGCCAGCTGTTCGAAGACCTGCAGGCTGCGATCGCGGCGGTCGAGTCCGACCCACCGCGGGCCCTGCTCTTCCGTGCCGAGGGCCGCGCTGTCTCCGGCGGGGTCGACGTGCACGAGTTCGACGGCCTCACGCCGGAGCAGGGCAGCGCGCTCTGGGATGAGCTGATTGGCACCGTCGAGCGGGTCGAAGCACTGCCGTTGCCGGTCCTCTTCGCCGCCCACGCACTGACCCTGACCGCGGCCTTCGAGCTGGCGCTGGGTTGTGACCTGATCCTCGCCGCCCGTTCGGCCCAGTTCGGCCTGGTCGAGAAAGTCGTCGGCCTGACGCCGTCGATGGGCGGTACCCAGCGCCTCGCCGAGCGCGCCGGCAGTGGCCGCGCCCGCCACTTCGTCATGAGCGGCGAGTTCTTCGGCGCCGAGGAGATGGAGCGCTGGGGCGTCGTCAACCTCCTCTGGGATGACCAGGGCTTCGACCAACGCGCCCGCGCCTACGCCGCCGAGCTGGCCGCCGGCCCGACCAAGGCCCACGCGATGACCAAGCACATCCTGCGCCGCTTCCGCGAAGGCGGCATCCCCGCCGCCGACCAGGCCGTCCGCGAGGAAGCCGCCGACCTCTTCGCCAGCGAGGATCTGCAGAACGCCGTCAGGACCTTCCTCGCCCAGGGCCCCGGCCACGCCGATTTCCAGGGCCGCTGACCACGGAACAGGTCCAAGCCCGTCCCATAGAATGCCCGCAAGAGGCTTCCAGCCTCACCCGCGCCCGTAGCTCAGTTGGATAGAGCGTCGGTCTACGAAACCGAAGGTCACAGGTTCGAATCCTGTCGGGCGCGTTCGCGGAGCCGGCTTGTGAAGCGGAATTCCGACTTTCGCTGGTCACTCGGATGGTGCGAGATTGCCGTTGGGGCAAGCCCTGGGGCAAGGTGAGGTCTGAGAGAGGCTGATTCAAGCCTTGCGCTGGGCCCTCAGTCCACCTAAGTTCGGCGCGAGGGAGGTCCTGTTCGGCACGGTCGTCGCGGAGGGCCTCGATATGACCACATAGAGCGGCGACCCGCCGCGCTTGTGACGCGAGCGGGCCGCCTGACCACAAGGAGGCAGAGCTCCTCATGGCTGATGAGAACCCTACGGATTGCGCGGAGCGCAATCCCCTCACCCCCGCCGAGAAAGACGCCGAGGCCGAGTTCGTCGTCCTCTCGTTTCTGCTCGACGAGCACCCGGCCCAGCTGACGATCCCCGAGGTATCGCGGGCGCTGAACGCGGTCCCCGACAGCTTCCGGGCCAGCGACGCCGTCGAGCGGGCGATCCGCGAACTGGACGGCGCGGGTCTCTTGCATTGCAAGGGTGGCTTCGCCATCCCGACCCGAGCGGCTCTCTACGCCGCCCGACTTTGGAACGCCTATGGGGTCTGACCGGGAGGTCGCGCGGCTGTTTGGCCAAAACCTCCGCAAGGCACGCAAGCGAGCCGGCCTCTCCCAGGAAGAGGTCGGCTTTCGCGCCACGCTTCATCGCACCGAGGTGGGCCTGTTGGAGCGCGGCGCGCGGATGCCGCGCATCGACACCCTGGTCAAGGTCGCAGCGGCCGTAGGCGTGCGGATCGACTGCGCGCTTCTCGCCGGCATCACCTGGAACAGCGGCAATGTCAGATCCGAGGCGGGGGAATTTGCGTTCGCAGATCGAAGAGAGGCCCTTGATCGCTGTGCGGCGGCGAAGCGGTCCACTACCCAATCGAATA
>JASLJO010000167.1 GCA_030152505.1 Solirubrobacterales bacterium
TTTTATCTTCGTCGCCATTTGAGATAACCTTCTAATTTAAAACACATTTCATATTACTAAGTATGCGCGCCTGGCAGTGATCCTCAACGACGCCCGCGGCTGGGCGAAGGGGACGCTGCCGACCTACCAGGACCGCAAGGAGTTCTTCGAGGGGATCGTCAACGGCGACCCCGACCCGGTCGAGCTGCTGCGGGCCGGCGAGGAGGTCCAGGTGCTGGCCTTGATCGAGGCTGCGAAAGAGCGCGCTGCGGCTGCACTGGCGTAGTGAGCGTCCGGGGTCCCCGGACGCTCAGCCGGCGCCACAGGCCGACGCGCGTACTCGGTCCAGCGCCTCGCGTAAATCCTTGGCTTGAGCTGCGGTGAGGTTGGCGGCGAAAGAGGTCTTCAGCTCGGCGACGACGACGGGGCGCATCTCTTCGAGCAGATCGGCTCCGGCGGGGAGCAGGGTCGCGTAGCTGACGCGGCGATCCGTCTCGCAAAAGGTCCGCTCCATCAACCCGGCCTTGATCAGGCGGTCGACGAGCTTGGTCAGGCCGCCGCGGGTGATCACCATCGCCTCGGCCAGCTCGCCCATCTTCATCCGCTGCTCCGGCGCCTCGGCGACGGTGGCGAGCACCTCGTACCAGGGCAGCGGCGGGAAGTCGGAGGAAGCCAGGGCTTCCTGCAGGCGCCCGACGATCGCAGCGTGGGTGCGGGTCAACGCCCCCCAGGCCTCGCCATGGGGCGTGCGCGGCGCGGAGGCGCCGTCGGTCGTGGCAACGGAGGGTGCAATGGCCTGATCGGGCACGACTTGATTGTCCCAGATGAATATTGCCTAGTCAATAGTTGACAGGTTAATTACTTCTGCTATGATTGTTTCTGTGTCAATCATTTATCAGGCAACCAAATAGCAGAGAGGCAGAGCGATGAGCACCCAGACGATTCAGCAGCAGATCCCCGCCGGCACCTACGTCGCCGATCCGATCCATTCCTCGGTCGGCTTCTCCGTCATCCACAACGGGGTCTCGACCTTCCGCAGCGGCTTTGCCGACTACGAGGCGCGGCTGAGCGGTGGCGAGAGCCCGCGACTCGAGGGCGCCGTCGAGGTCGCAAGCATCCAGATCGACGAGCCGAACCTGAAGGGCCACCTCCTCTCCCCCGAGTTCTTCGACGCCGAGCGCTTCCCGCAACTGCGCTTCGAGTCGAGCGAGCTGGACGTCGCCGAGGACGGCGCGGCGAAGATCCGCGGCGAGCTCGAAATCCGCGGTGAGAAGCACGAGGTCGAGGCCAGCGGCCGCGTCGTCTCGCTCGGCGCCGACCTCGCTGGCAAGGCTCGCGTCGGCCTCTCATTGGCCGCCGGCGTCGACCGGCGCGGCTTCGGCCTCGACTGGCAGGCTGAGCTGCCGAGTGGCGGCGAGGTGCTCGACTGGCAGGTGGACATCGCGGTCGAGCTGGAGCTGGTCGAGGAGGCCGAGTAGCGATGCGCGTGCTCGGCATCTCGGGCAGCCTGCGCGCCGAGTCGCACAACAGCGCCCTGCTGCGGGCGGCCGCCGAGCGGCTGCCCGCCCGGGCCGAGCTGATCGTCTACGACGGCCTGGCCCAGATCCCGCCCTATGACGAGGACGTGGAAGTAGCCGCGGCCCCGGAGGTCGTACAGGAGCTACGGGAGGCGATCCGCGATGCCGACGCCGTTCTGATCGCAACCCCCGAGTACAACCACTCGATTCCCGGCCAGCTCAAGAACGCCCTCGACTGGGTCTCGCGGCCGGCCGGTCAGAGCGCCCTCAACGGCAAGCCCGTGGCAACCATCGGTGCCTCCACCGGCATGTTCGGCGCCGTGTGGGCACAGGCAGAGCTGCGCAAGGTCCTCGGAGCCCTCGGCGGTCGCGTCCTGGAGGCCGAACTTCCCGTCGCCCACGCGGCCGAGTTACGTGAAGGCGAGCAGCTCAAGCTCGAACCCAACCAGTCAGCGCAGCTGGACGACATCCTCGCTCAGCTGGTCGAGGCTGCCGAACCCGCCGCAGCACTCGCCGCTTAGAGAGACCCCCGGTCTCTCTCTACGCAGCGGGCAGGGCGAAGAAGGCGATAGCTGAGAAGTGGGCGGCGGCAGCTGCGATGACGAGGGCGTGGAAGATCTCGTGGTAGCCGAAGACCCGGGGGTTCGGGTTTGGGCGCTGAGTTGCGTAGACGACCGCCCCTGCCGTGTAGAGGAGGCCGCCGGCGGCGACGAGGAGGGTGCCGGCAATCCCCATGTCGGTCCAGAGCTCGGGGAAGGCGGCCGCGGCGACGGAGCCCAGCGAGATGTAGATCAGCGCCGCGACCCATTTCGGGTGGTCGATCCAGATCGTCTCGACCACGGCGCCGGCGATCGCGCCGGCCCAGACAACCACGAGGATCGCGTCGGCGAGGGGGCCGCTGAGGACGAGCAGGGCAAATGGCGTGTAGGTGCCGGCGATGAGAAAGAAGATCATCGAGTGATCGAGGCGGCGCATCCAGCGGCGCACTTCCGGTCGCTTCCAGTTGACCCGGTGGTAGAGGGCACTGGTGCCGAGCAATGCCGAGAGGCTGATCGCGTAAATCGCCACCGCCAGGGTCGCCTTCGGCGTCTTTGCGGCGACGATCAGCGCCGCTCCGAGAATCAGCGATACGAAGAAGGCCCACTCGTGCGAGACACCACGCAACCGCGGCTTGACCGAGGCGATCGCCTCGGATGCAACTTCCTTTGCGGATTCCGCTTTTTCTGCCGCCCGCGCCCGCACCATCGCCTTGTCACCATAGAGGGAGAAAGGCGCGAGTTCCATGAAATTCGCGGCGTTTGCGGGGTCGCGCAACACAAAGTACGTCCGACTTGTCGACGATCCTGGGCAGCTCCCCCTTAAAACGCCCCGAGAGGAGAAGTTCGATGTCCCCGACCGCAACCAGTGCTCCGAAAAACGGTCTCAAGGGCCTCGCGATCGAACGCCGTTTCTCCTCGCCGGGGGCGCATCCGTTCGACGAGATCGAGTGGGAGAAGCGCGATGCGGTGATCGGCGACCCGACCGCGCCGGCCTTCGAGCAGCGCGAGGTTGAGTTCCCCAAGAGCTGGTCCCAGAACGCGACCAACATCGTCGCGCAGAAGTACTTCCGCGGGCAGCTCGGCAGTCCCGAGCGTGAGAGCTCGGTCAAACAGATGATCGGGCGGGTCGCCGGGACGATCTCCGACTGGGGACGCGAGGGGGGCTACTTCGCCTCCGACGAGGACGCCGAGGCTTTCGAAGCCGAGCTGACCTCGATCCTGCTCAACCAGAAGGCGGCTTTCAACTCGCCGGTTTGGTTCAACGTCGGCTTCGAGGAGCAGCCGCAGTGCTCGGCCTGCTTCATCCTCAGCGTCGAGGACAATATGGAGTCGATCCTCGACTGGAACACCAAGGAGGGGATGATCTTCCGCGGGGGCTCGGGCTCGGGGATCAACCTCTCGAAGATCCGCAGCTCCAAGGAGCAGCTCTCCAAGGGCGGGCTCGCCTCCGGCCCGGTCAGCTTCATGCGCGGCGCCGATGCCTGGGCGGGAACGATCAAGTCGGGCGGCAAGACGCGGCGTGCGGCGAAGATGGTCGTCCTCGACGTCGACCACCCCGACATCGAGGACTTCGTCTGGTGCAAGGCCAAGGAGGAGGAGAAGGCGGGCGCCCTGCGCGACGCCGGCTTCGACATGTCGATCGACGGCGAGGGCTTCACCTCGATCCAGTACCAGAACGCCAACAACTCGGTGCGGGTCACCGACGAGTTCATGGAGGCCGTCGAGGCTGGCGAGGACTGGGACCTGAAAGCGCGCACCGACGGTGCGACGACCAAGACGCTGCCGGCCCGCGAGCTGATGAACGAGATCGCCGACGCCGCCTGGCGCTGCGCCGACCCGGGAGTCCAATACGACACGATCATCAACCGCTGGCACACCTGCCCGGAGTCGGGTCGGATCAACGCCTCCAACCCGTGCAGCGAGTACATGCACGTCGACGACTCGGCCTGCAACCTGGCCTCGCTAAACCTGATGAAGTTCCGCCGCGAGGACGGCAGCTTCGACGTCGAGGACTTCAAGCACGCGGTGGACATCGTCTTCCTCGCCCAGGAGATCGTCGTCGGCTTCTCCAGCTACCCGACCGAGCAGATCGGCGAGAACGCCAACTCCTTCCGCCAACTCGGCCTCGGCTACGCCAACCTCGGCGCCCTGCTGATGTCCGACGGCCTGCCCTACGACTCGGTCGAGGGCCGCAACGTCGCCGCCGCGATCACGGCGCTGATGACCGGCCGGGCCTACCGCAAATCGGCGGAGATCGCCGCCGGGGCGACCGGGCCCTACGACGAGTACGAGAAGAACCGCGAGGCCCACAATGGCGTGATGCGGATGCACCGCGACGCCTCCTACGACGTCGACCCGACGGGGATCAAGGGCGAGTTGCTCGAGGCCGCGCAGCAGTCCTGGGACGAGGCGGTCGAGCTCGGCGAGGAGCACGGCTACCGGAACGCACAGGCGACGGTGCTGGCGCCGACCGGGACGATCAGCTTCCTGATGGACTGCGACACGACCGGGATCGAGCCCGACTTCTCGCTGGTCAAGTTCAAGGAGCT
>JASLJO010000181.1 GCA_030152505.1 Solirubrobacterales bacterium
CGACCCAGCCGTTCATCTCCGGGGCGATCTCGAAGACGGTCAACCTGCCGCAGTCGGCGACGATCGAGGACATCGCCGACGCCTACACGCGGGGCTGGCAGGGGGGGCTCAAGGCTCTCGCCATCTACCGTGACGGCTCCAAGACGGCGCAGGCGCTGCGCACCGACGCCCAGGACGAGAAGGAGGCCGAGACGGAGGTCGTCGCGCTGCCGCCGGAGCGCAAGCGGATGCCGCGCGAGCGCGAATCGATCACCCACAAGTTCTCGATCGCCGGCCACGAGGGCTACATCACCGCTGGCAAGTACGAGGACGGCTCGGTCGGCGAGATCTTCCTCACCGACATCGGCAAGGAGGGCTCGACGATGCGGGGGCTGATGAACGCCTTCGCCACGGCGATCTCGCTCGGTCTGCAATACGGCGTGCCGCTCGAAGACTTCGTGCGCAAGTTCAGCTACATGCGCTTTGAGCCCGAGGGCATCACCGGCAACCCCGAGATTCCCTTCGCCAAATCGCTGCCCGACTACATCATGCGCTGGGTCGCCAGTCGCTTCATCGAGGACACCGACACGCTGGAGGAGCTCGGGATCCTGACCAAGGAGGTCCGCGCCAAGAAGGATGCCGAGACCTCCCAGCTCGGCCTCGGCATCCCCACCGACACCGCTGGCCCGGCCAATGGGGGAAACGGACACTCCAAGCCCGGCAACGGCAACGGTGCTGAGAAGGCGAAGGCGAGTGACGGCGAGACGGTCCCCGCCGCGACGGCCTTCACCGAAACCCCGCCGGTCGTCCCGGCCAAGATGTCCGGCCTCGATCTCGGCCCCGCCTGCGAGCAGTGCGGCGGCATGATGCAGCGCACGGGCAGTTGCTACACGTGCTCATCGTGCGGCAACAACACGGGTTGCGGCTGATCAGCTGAGAACGACCCGCGTGTTGTGGCGCGGGGTCTCGGTGATCGCGCGGCGGAAGACTCGCTCGGGCCTGGGGGTGGCGGGGCGGATCTGGTGGCGCTTGACCAGCTCCTTGAGAACCACCGCCATCTCGAACTGGGCGAAGGATGCGCCGAGGCAGCGGCGGACGCCGCCGCCGAAGGGGATCCAGGTGTAGGTGCCGGGCGGGTTGTCGAGGAAGCGCTCCGGCAGGAAGCGGTCGGGCTCGGGGTAGACCTCCGGGTTGCGGTGCACCAGGTAGACGCAGGGAGTCACCGAGACCCCGGCGGGCAGCTCGTGGCCGCCGATCTCGACCGCCTCGGTGAGGCGGCGGATGACGATCGAGATCACCGGGCGCAGCCGCAGGGTCTCCTGGATCGTCGCGGTCAGGTACTCGTCCCTGCCGGCCTCGACCTCGCTGCGCAGCCGGTCGAGCTTCTCCGGGTGGCGGCTGAGTCGCTCGACCGCCCAGGCGAGCGAGGTGGCGGTCGTCTCGTGCCCGGCGACGAGCAGCGTGAGCAGCTCGTCGCGCATCTCTTCGTCACTCATCGGGCTACCGTCCTCATGGCGGGCGCCGACCAGCATCGAGAGGATGTCGTCGCGCTCCTCCAGGTCCCCGACCCGGCGGCGCTCGGCGATCTCCCGGTAGATGAGGCGATCGACCCGCTCGATGCGGCGGCGAAAGGGACCCAGCCGCCGGACCCTGTTGGGACCCACGAGGAGTACCGGAAGCAGGAGGGTGGGGTTCGTGGTGAGGTCGAGGAACTCGCGTAGGGCGTCGCGCAGTTCGGCCAGCCTCTCCCCCTCCCCCACCCCGAAGACGGTGCGCAGGATGATGTCCAGCGTGATCGCCTGCATTCGCGGGCGGAGCTGGTAGGGGGTGCCGGTCGGCCAGCTCTCGATCTCCCGAGCCGCGATCTCGCCCATCGTCCGCTCGTAGCCCTGCATCCGCGCGCCATGGAAGGGCGGCAGGAGCAGCTTGCGCTGGCTCATGTGCGGCTTCTCGTCGAGGACGAGGATCGAGTTTCGACCGAGGAAGGTCTCGAGGATCTGGTTGCCCTCACCGGCGTGGTAGACGCGCGGGTCGCCCGTGAACACCTGCTTCACCGCCTCGGGATCGGCGAGCATCACCCAGGTCCCTTCGTAGGCGATCTTCAGGGTGAAGATGTCGCCGTAGCGCTCGTGGCAGGAGAAAAGCATCCGCCTCGCCTGCCGCGACCAGATCCCGGTCTGGATCGCCCGCGGCAGTGGCGGACCCGGTGGAAGGCGCCGCTCCGCCGGCGGGATGGCCGTCCGCGGTGCGGTTGTCGTTGCTGCCTCCATCGCGCCTCTGAAGCTGACGTTACAGCCGGCAATGCAACCGTCGTGTGAGATCGGTACCCACTTAACCGAAACTCGACATTGGCTCAAAAGCCAGGATCGCATAGTCTGCCGCCCCGTCTTGGCACCACCGCGGCTGCCGCCACGCATCGAGCACGGGATTCTGCGACTCGCCTGCAACCTGCCGGCGGGTCTGCAACGGACGGTCTTCGGGCCCCCGCCCAGGGTCGACGGTCAGGCTCTGGCGCGTGAGATGCACACGCTTGTGCGGCTTGCGAGCCTCACCAGGGATGAGTCGGCGTCCTCCTACGGCAAGCTCACGCCGCAGCAGGCGCGAGCGCGGATCCGCGCCGGCGCAGCGGCCGCCGCCGGGCCGAAGCGCCGGCTTGCCGCCGTGAACGACCTGGCCATCCCCGGACCGGCGGGAATGATCGCCGCGCGCTTCTACGAACCGGCCGGGCTGGGTCTCGAGGATCGGCGATTGGTCGTCTACTTCCACGGCGGCGGCTGGACGATCGGCGACCTCGATACGTGTGACGGCGTATGCAGGTTTCTCGCCGCCAACGTACCCACGACCGTGCTCTCGATCGGCTACAGGCTCGCCCCCGAGCATCCCTTCCCCGCCGCCGTCGAAGACGCTTTCGCCGCCTACCGCTGGGCCGCGGTCGACAACACCAGGCTGGGTGTCGACCCCAGCCGGATCGCCGTCGCCGGCGACAGCGCCGGCGGCAACCTCGCCGCCGCGGTCAGCCTGCTGGCACGCGAAGACGGCGGCGCCAGTCCGGCGATGCAAGCGCTGATCTACCCGGTCACCGATGCGGTCGGCGGCCAGCGGTCGCGTGACGAATTCGCCCAGGGCTTCCTGCTGACAAAAGCGGACATGGATTGGTTCGAGCGCCACTACCTGCCGGCGGCCGCGGATCGCGCCGACCCACGGGTCTCGGTATTGCGCAGCGCCGACCTCTCGGGCCTACCGCCCGCCTACATCGCCACCGCCGGCTTCGACCCGCTGCGCGACGAGGGCGAGGCCTACGGGCAACGCCTGCGGGAGGCCCGCGTCGAGGTCGTCGTGCGTCGCCATCCGGGCCTGATCCACGGTTTCGCCAACATGACCGCGATCAGCCCCACGGCGGAGGCGGCGATGTCCGAGCTTGCCGGTGCCGTCCGCATGGGGATCGACAGCCCTACTCGTAGTGGAGCGAGTCCAGCACGTTGAGCCGCGACGCCCGGCGCGCCGGTGGGATCGCCGCCAGCACCCCTGCCAAACCGGCGAGAATCAACAGTGCGATCAGCGAGCCGACGGGGTAGGAGAGAGTGAAGCCTTCGTCCTTAAGGGGTTGGGAGATCAACGCGGCGAAGATCATCCCGAGGACGATCCCCAGGATGGCGCCGATCAGGGCCGTGATCACCGCCTCGTAGCGGATCATCGTCCGCACCTGGCGGCGTGACATTCCGATCGCCCGCAGCATCCCCAGCTCGCGGGTGCGTTCGTGGATCGAGAGGGCGAGCGTGTTGGCGATGCCGAACAGCGAAATCACGATCGCCAGGAGCAGCAGGGCATTGAAAAGGTTGACGAGCTGATCGACCTGTTCTTCACGGGTTTCCTTCAGTTCCTGCTGGTTGAGCACTTCGGCGGTCGGGAAGGCACGTTCGGCCCCCGCGGTGAGAGCCGCCTGGACCCTGGCCTGGTCAGCCCCCGGCTTGACGATGACGAAGTCGATCGTGTCCTGCGTCTGCTCGAAGGCACGGGTCATCACCGCCTGGGTGATCAGCACACTGCCGAAGATGCCGAGCTTCGAGTCGAACTCGCCGGCGACGCGGAGGGACGGCTTGGCGCCGGTCTGGCTCAGTAGGCGAAAGCGGTCGCCGACCCGCAGGCCATGATCGGATGCGAACGAATCCGAGACGATCGCTTCATCGTCACCGAGGTTGCGCAGGGTCGCCGGGCCTCCTTTCCTCCATTCGATATCGACCGCGTCGCCGATGTCCCGGGACGGGGCGGTGATTTTCGCCTTCGAACCGGGGCCGACCACATCCGCTTCGATCGTGCGGATCGTGGCGACGAGCTTCACGCCCGGCACCTTGCGCGCGGTGGTCGCGGCGCCGGCCGGAATCGGTGAGAAGCCGTCGGTGTTCTGGATCACAAGACCGCCCTCGAAGTTTTCGTCGATGACCTGGGCGACCGAGCTCTTCAATCCGGCGGCGAAGACGGTGACGAAGGCGACCAGGGCTAGGCCGATCATCAACGCCGCGGCGGTGATCGCCGTGCGGCTGGGGTTCCGCTGCGAGTTCTCGCGCGCGAGGCGACCGACCAGGCGGCGGAGGCGCTCCAAGGGCCAGCCGGCAATGGTCGCCAGGGGCGGCACGAGGCGGGGGCTGAAGAGCGACACACCGAGGACGATCGCCACCGCGCCGGCGCCCATGAGGGCGGCCCGGTTGCCGGCGCTGCCGCCGCCGAACAGCCCGACGAGCAGCGCCGCCAGGCCGCCGAGGCCCAGCAAGGCTGAGAGCGCCGCATGGATAAGCCTCCGACCGCGACTGCTGGGCGGGACGTAGGACTGAAGCGCGGCGATCGGCGGCACCCGGGTCGAGCGCAGCGCCGGGACCATCGAGGAGACGGAGGTGACCACGATCCCTACCAGCAGGGCGACGATGACGGTCCGCGGCTCCATGACCAGGCCGGTCGTCGGCAGGTCGACGCCGAAAGCCGTCAGAAGCGCGTTCAGCAGCAGCGCCATCACGTAGCCGCCGGCGATCCCGACCATCGCGCCGAGCAACCCGATCGCAAGGGCCTCGATCAAAACCGAGACGAGGATCTGGCGCCGCGATGCGCCGAGCGTGCGCAGCAGGCCGAACTCGGTGACCCGCTGGGCGACCGTGATCGAAAAGGTGTTGAAGATCAGGAAGGCGCCGACGAAGACGGCGACGAAGCCGAAGACGAGCAGGATCGTCTGCAGGAAGCCGAGGCTGTCGCGGATTTCCTCCAAGCCCCGATCGGCGTTTTCCTTGGCGGTCTCTACCCGCACCGAAGGCGGCATGACTCGTTCGATCCGTCGTTTGAGCGTCGCCTCCGAAACGCCGTCGCTGG
The DNA here is from genome assembly GCA_030152505.1 of Solirubrobacterales bacterium. Taxonomy (GTDB): domain Bacteria; phylum Actinomycetota; class Thermoleophilia; order Solirubrobacterales; family 70-9; genus VRUE01. The sequence goes on from JASLJO010000181.1 coordinate 5,335, forward strand.
CGGCGACGGAGATCTGATCGAAGCGCCCCCGCTTGTCGGTGATCAGCTGCGCCTCGGCCAGCGTCAGCTTGGCGACGCTGGTGCCGCCGAAGGAGGTGCTGCCGAGCTTGGTGAACCCGACCAGGCGGTACGACCTGGCGCTGCGCCGGCCGACGATACGAATCTCTTCCCCCAACTTCAGGTCCGAGTTTTCGGCCGCGGCCTCGTCGATCGAGGTTTCGGTCGGGCCGCGGGGCGGGTGGCCTTTGACATAGGTGAGCGACTGGAGTCCGCGCGGCAGGTTCGAGGAGATGAACTTGGGAGCGAATTTGGTCCCGATCGCGTCGCCCTTGGCATCGAAGAACCCACCGGGGGTAAAGATCACCCCCACCGCGAGCTTCACGCCGGGCGTCTTCTTGACCCTTGGCAGCAGCGAGGCCGGGATCGTCGGCACTTCGCCGTTTTCCTGCTTGACCTGGTTCTCCGCCGTGACCACGACGCTGGTGCCCTTCAGCGACTCGCTGAAGATTTCGTCGAAGGCGGCGAAGATCGTGTCGGTGAGGACGTAAGAGCCGGCGACGAAGGCGACGCCGATCACCACGGCGAAGGTCGTCCCCAGCGCCCGGACCCGGCGCGCCCAGAGGCTCTTGACGGCGAGGCCCGTCACACGCTACTAGTCGATCTGCTTCATCAGCTCGAGTACCTCGTCGGCCGAGCCGGGAGCGGCGTCGTGGACGATGCGACCATCGCGGAGGGTGATCAAGCGGTCGGCATGGGCGGAGGCCGCCGGGTCATGGGTGACCATGATCACGGTCTGTTCGAACTCGTCGACGGCCTGGCGCAGCAACTTCAGCACCTCGGCGCTCGCCTTCGAGTCGAGGTTGCCGGTGGGCTCGTCGGCGAAGACAACAGCCGGTTTGGAGACCAGCGCGCGGGCGACCGCGACCCGCTGCTGCTGCCCCCCCGAGAGCTCGGAGGGACGATGGGTACGGCGATTCTCGAGGCCAACGGTGCGGATCAGCCGCTCGAGCCACTCGGTGTCCGGCTTGCGTCCGGCGATCGAGAGGGGCAGAACGAGGTTCTCCTCGGCGGTGAGCACCGGCAGCAGGTTGAAGAACTGGAAGACGAAACCGAGCTTGTCGCGGCGCAGCTCGGTCAGCTCGGAATCGTTCAGGCCGGTTATCTCCTGCCCGTCGAGCGTCACCGTGCCCGACGTCGGTGCGTCGAGACCGGCGAGGATGTGCATCAGGGTCGACTTGCCGGAGCCCGAGGGACCCATGATCGCGGTGAAGCGACCGCGATCGAAGCCGGTCGATACGTCAACCAGAGCGTCTACCGCAGCTTCACCTTCGCCGTAGCGGCGCGAGATGTCCCTCGCGGTCACGACCTGCCCGTTCGCACTGCTCACGGCGTGCACGGTACCGACTCGTTTGCTTCAGGGGGCCCATCCGGGGATAGGCCCCAATACCCTGGGCGGCCGGATGACGCTGGCGGACGAATTCGACGGGTTGCTGGTCGATCTCGACGGGGTCGTCTGGATCGGCCGCGAGATGGTGCCGGGGGCCGTCGAAACCCTGGCAAAGCTGCTCGCGGACGGGATGGAGATCGTCTTCATCACCAACAACTCGGTGAAGCAACCGTCCGCCTATGCGGCCCGCCTGCGCGATGCCGGGATCGAGACCGCCGACGATCGGGTCCTGACCGGAGGAGTGACGACCGCGCGGTTGGCCGCGGAGCGGGTCGGGCCCGGCGGAACCGCCTTCGTGATCGGTGCGCCGGGCTTCAAGGAGACGGTCGCCGCGGCGGGGCTGAAGCTCCTCGACGGCGATGCCGCGCAGTCTGCCGACGCGGTGGTGGTGTCCGCCCACCGCGAGTTCGACTATGCCGAGCTGCTGACCGCAACCCGCGCCCTGCAGGCCGGCGCGGCGCTTTTCGGGACCAGTCGCGACCCGACCCTGCCGATGCCCGGCGGCGCCTGGCCGGGCACGGGGGCGACCCTGGCGGCCGTCGAGACCGCTTCCGGAAAGCGCGCCGAAACCGGCGGCAAGCCCGAGCCCCATCTCTTCGACCAGGCACGGGCGCTGATCCCCGAGGCCGCTCGGGTGGCGATGGTCGGCGACCGCATCGCCTCGGATATCGAGGGCGGTCGGCGGGCCGGGCTGACGACGGTGCTGGTTCTCACCGGCGCCTGTACGCGCGCCGAGGCCGAAGCCGCGACCCCGCCTCCCGACCACCTGATCGACGACCTCCCGGCGTTGCTGCGATGACCACGAGTTCGCCGGCGCCCGTGGCCCGGCCAGGTGTCGCCTTCGCCGGCGTCTTTGCCGTCACCTTCTCCGGCCTGCTCGCGGTCGGCGCCGTGCTGCCCGTCCTACCACGCTACGTACACGGACCACTTGACGGGGGCAACATCGCGGTTGGCATCGTGATCGGTTCCTATGCCATCACCGGGCTGCTCCTGCGCCCCCTCGCCGGCCGCCTCGCCGATCGCCGCGGGCGCAAGCCGACCGTCCTGCTCGGCTCGGCGATCGTCGCGGGTGCGGGCTTCCTCTACCTGCTGCCGCTCGGGATACCGGGGCTGATCGGCGCCCGCCTGATCCTCGGGGCCGGCGAGGGCACCGTCTTCACCGCCGGCTCGGCCTGGATCGTCGACATCGCGCCGCCCGAGCGGCGCGGTCGAGTGATCGGCCTCTACGGGCTGGCGGTCTGGTCAGGGCTCAGCCTCGGGCCGCTGGTCGGCGAGCTTCTCCTGCACGCCTCCGGCTACACCCTGGTCTGGCTCTTCGCGGGTGCCTCGCCACTGGTCGGCGCGCTGATCGCCATGCGCCTGCCCGATCCCTTCCACCCCAAGCCCAGCGAGGACGAGCACCATCCACTGATCGCCCGCGAGGCGGTGCGGCCCGGAACCGCCCTTGCCCTCGGCTCGCTCGGCTACGCGACCGTCGCCTCCTTCGTCGTCCTCCATCTCGAAGCGAGGGACGTGGGACACGGTGCGGTCGTCTTCGGCGTGTTCGCGACGATGGTCGTCCTCACGCGCCTGGTGGGCGGCGACCTCCCGGATCGGATCGGTTCCGCCCGTGTGGCGGTCGCCGCCGCGATCGCCGAGGCAATCGGGCTGGTGACGATCGGCGTCGCCCATAGCCTCGGCGTGGCGATAGCCGGCGCGATGGCGATGGGGGCGGCCTTCTCGCTGCTCTACCCCTCGCTGTCGCTGATCGTCGTCGACCGGGTGCCGGAGACGCGCCGAGGTGCCGCCCTCGGCACCTTCACCGCCTTCTTCGACGCCGGCATCGGCATCGGCGCGCCGCTGGCCGGCATCGCCGCGGCGCTGAGCGGCTACGAGGGCGCCTTCCTCTTCGCCGCCATCGTGGCCGTCGCCTCCTCGGCCATGACGGCCCTGGCTATCTCCCCTCGCGCCCGCGCCCTCGCCGGTGCATGATCCCCGCTGCGTGGTAGAGGTTTGGACCGC
>JASLJO010000256.1 GCA_030152505.1 Solirubrobacterales bacterium
CAGCAGGGCCGTGGGGTCCCCCGGAGAAAACTTTGGAGCACTTCCCGGCAAGCGCCCGAAAGGCCGACTCAATGCGGGTTTTCGCAGGGGGACCCCACGGCCCTGCTGCCCTGGGTCCTGGCCGGAGTGGTCGTTCTCTACGCGTTGCAGACGTTGTACTCACCGGACTTCTCGAAGAGCCTCCAGAACGTGTGCTTCTTTTTCGTACCGTTTTCGCTGGCCTACGCGCTGCTGCGCGACGTGCGCTGGGACAAGAAGCTGCTGACCCTTGTGTTGTGGGTGATTGCCGCGGAGGCCGTGGCATTCGTGCTTGTGGGCACGGTTGAGTACTTCAGCCGCGAGCTGTTCTGGAACGACCAGGTGATCAGGTCGAATGAATTCCACACCTACTTCCGGGTCAACTCGATCTTCTGGGACCCGAACATCTACGGACGGTATCTGGCGCTGGTGATCGTTGTCGCCATGTCAGCCCTCTTGTGGGCCAAGGAGCGCAAAGCGCTGGCGTTGCTGACCGGGTTGGTGGCGGTCCTCTGGTTTGGGTTGGTACTGACCTTCTCCCAGTCGAGCTTTGCCGCCTTACTTGCTGGTTTAGCTGTCCTGGCGGCTCTGCGTTGGAGCTTGCGCTGGACGCTTGCAGCTGTAGGAGCCGGGGCCGCATTGGCCATCGTCGTCGTCCTCTTCGTCGGCGGCACCTCGAACCTCAGCCCGGATCGGCTCAACGTCGACACCGGCGGCCGCAGCAACCTTGTATCCGGCGGCCTGACGATGTTCGCCCACCGACCCGTCTGGGGTTACGGCGCCGGCAGCTTCCCTAAGGCCTACCGCCAACAGATCGCGACGAAAAAGGCCCCGGTGTCCGTGTCGCACACCGAGCCCATCACCGTCGCAGCCGAGCAGGGCACCATCGGCCTGCTCGGCTACGCAGCTCTTCTGGTCATAGCCCTGTGGACCATGGGATCGGGCTTGTTCACCAGAGCGGCATCTCGCGCGGGTGGCGCCGTAGGTGGTGGGTCCCCTGCGGCGACAGGACCCGCGCGCCAATATCTTGTGGCCCGCGCAGCCGTCCTCGCAACGTTCGTAGCCCTTCTGGTCCACACGATGGCCTACGCGGGGTTCTACGAGGACCCAATAGCTTGGGTGCTTCTTGCGGCGGGAGCGTCGCTGGCGGATGCCGCGGTCCGTGGCGAAGCTTAGGCTGCCGACGTGTCCGGCTATCTGCGTCGATTAGCGACGACCGGCGCCGCCTACACGGCGGCGAGCATTCTCTCGAAGCTGATCGCGGTAGCCCTGCTGCCGCTCTACACGCGGTACCTGACCACGGAAGACTACGGCGCCGCCGAGGTGATGTTCGCCGCCGTCGTCTTGGCCAGCATTGTCGTCCGCTTTGGCCTGATCGAGGCGCTGCTGCGCTTCTATTACAAGGACGATGAGGACCCGGCCAAGGTTGTCGCCACCTCGTTCGCAGCCCTGTTCTGGGCCTCGACTGCGGCGGCGCTGATCGCGCTGCCCTTCGCCGGTCCAATCTCCGACGCTCTGCTCACCGAAAAAGCGGCCAAGCTCGTCTCGGGTCCCGACCTGGCGCGGATCGCCATCGGCGGGCTCTGGGTGCTGACGATGGTCGAGTATCTGCTGACGCTGTTCCGGCTCGAGGAGCGTGCCCGCGCCTACTTCGTGACGACGATCGTCAACGTGCTGGCGGCGATCAGCCTCACCGTGATCCTCGTCGTCGGCCACGACGAGGGCGCCCGCGGCCTGCTGCTCGGCAGCTACGTCAGCGGCGCCGCCGTCGCGCTGGGGCTGATCGCGATCCAGTGGCGGCGGCTCTCGCTCCGGGTGGACGTGCCGCTGTTGCGGCGGATGACCCGCTTCGGCCTGCCGACGATGCCGGCCGAGCTCTCGCTCTACGCGCTCAACTTCATCGACCGGATCGTCATCGTCCGCTCGCTCGGCCTCGCCGAGGCCGGCCTCTACTCGCTCGCGGTCAAGTTCGCGCAGGCGGTCAATGTCCTCGTCCGCGGCTTCCAGCTCGCCTGGCCGCCGCTCGCCTACTCGATCCGCGACGACGGCGAGGCGCGCCGCGCCTACGCCGCGATCGTCACCTGGTTCGTCGCCGGCTGCGCCTTCGTCGTCACCGGCATGTGGCTGTTCTCGCGCTGGATCGTCCGCATACTCGCCGCGCCGCAGTTCTTCGACTCCTACGAAGCGATTGGGCTGATCGCCACCGGCGTCACCCTCTACGCGCTTTACATGGTGCTGGTCGTGATCCTCGGTAGAACCGGCCGAACCGAGTTCAACTTCCCGGCGACGATCGCCGCGCTGGTCGCCAACCTCGCTCTCAACATCGCGCTCGTGCCGTCGCTTGGCATCGTCGGCGCCGGGCTCGCCCTCGTCGCCTCCTATCTCGTCGTCGTCGCCCTGATGTACGTCTTCACCCAGCGCCTCTTCCCGGTCCCCTACGAATGGTCCCGCCTGGCCCGCATCGTCCTCATCTCCATCGCCCTCGTCCTCCTCGGCGAACTCCTCCTCCCCACCAGCGGTGCAGCCGGTCTCCTGCTCCGCATAGCCCTCTGGCTCGCCTATCCAGCTCTGCTCTTACTAAGCGGCTTCTTCACCGACGAAGAGCGCAGTTGGCTCACCCGCCTACGCCACCCCGCCGAGCTGCTGGCGGCTTTCCGCACCGCTCAGGCTCGCCCCGTCGCAGTCGAGGGTCGGGTACCGGAGGCCTATGAGGCCGAGCTGATGGACGAGGACTCCCGCCCGTAGCGAGGGCATCCCGGCAGGGGTGAAACGTCTTGTACTTTTTTGTCGAGGGCTTCGGGCGGCAGCTGATCCCAATTCTCAAAAAAGTTAAGTGGAACCCCTGCCGGGATGCCCTCCGCGCAACGCCCGATCCCTCAGGCTTTCGCCTTTCGCCGGAAATAGCGCCTGGCGGGCATGTGCCCGGTAGACGCGAGCGGGCTGCTTGGGGAGAGCGGTGGCCGCGAGTGCCCGCAGGGCATATGACCAGGCGGTCAACAGACGCACGGCGAGAGCCGCCGCCCTCCCATGATGCTTGCGCATGTAGAGGTCGCGGTTTCGGTGGAATTCGACGATGCGAGGGAGGCCGGCAGTGAGGTTGGTCGAGAGCTGGTCGTGGTGGATCGCCCGCGCGGCGGGGACGAAGAGAGTGCGCCGGCCAGCCTCGGCCAGGCGCTTGCAGAAGTCGCACTCGTCGTAGTAGACGAAGAAGGCGGGGTCGAGATAGCCGACTTCGGCCGCCGCCTCACGCCGCACCATCAGCGCGCTCGACTGCGCCCAGTCGACCGGCCGGGTCTCGCTGCCCCTGCTCTGCACGGTCAGCAGGCGGTGCAGGAAGAGGGCACCGGCGAGCGCCGTGCCGACCCCCGGGAAGCGCCAGGCGCAGGGCACCGGTTCCCCGCTCGAGTCGAGCAGCAGCGCGCCCGCGGCGCCGGTGCGTGGGTTTGCGTCGAGGGCGGCGATCAGCGCCTCCGCGGCGCCCTCCTGCAGCACCGAGTCCTCGTTCAGCAGCAGGCAGTAGCGGCCCCTCGCCTCGCGCAGGAGCCGCGAGTCGTTGGCAGCCTTGCCCTCGCGCCGCTCCAGGGCGATCAGGCGGATATCGCCGCCACGGGCCCGCACCGCCTCGGCCGAGCCGTCCCCGGAGGCGTTGTCGAGCACGAGGACCTCGCGCCTGACTCCCTCGGGATGCGTGCGCTCGATCGCCTCGAGGCAGGCGAGCAGGTCCTCGCGGCCATTCGTGTTCACGACGCAGTAAGAAAGCGCGGGCACCAAGGCGGTCACCATAATCGCCCGCTATGCCTGACCCGATCCGCGTGCAGCTGGTCGACCCCTCGGCCTTCACGCCGCCCTACGACCGCGCCCTGGCCGCGGCACTCGCCCGTGCCGGCGCCGAGGTCGAGCTGCTGACCAGCCGCTTCCTCCATGGCTCCGTGCCGGCGGCGGACGGCTACGCGGTGCGCGAGTGCTTCTACCGTCGCAGCGCCGCCCGCGGCCTCGAGGCTCCGGCACGCCGTGCCTTCAAGCTCGCCGAGCACGTCCCGGACATGCTGCGGCTGCGCCGCCGCCTCGGCGCCGACGTCGTCCACTACCAGTGGCTGACCGTCCCGACCCTGGACGCGGTGCTGCTGCCGTCGCTGCGGCCGCGGGTGATGACCGCCCACTACGTGCTGCCGCCGCGGCCCGGTCGCCGCCGGCTGGCGAGTGCCCGCCGCGCCTTCGGCGCGATGGACGCGGTCATCGCCCACTCCGAGTACGGTGCGAGGCGACTGCGTGAGCAGATCGGCCTCGATCCTGGCTGCATCCACGTCGTCCACCATGGTGCCTTCGACTACCTGACCGATCTCCCGTGGGAGAGGCCGCTGCCGGCGGAGCTGCAGGGAGCCGAGGGGCCGGTGATCCTCTTCTTCGGCCTGCTGCGCCCCTATAAGGGCCTCGACACGCTGCTCGAAGCCTTTCGCCGGGTCGCGGGCGCCGAGCTGTGGATCGTCGGCAACCCGCGGATGGACATCGAGCCGCTCCGCGACCTCGCGGCCGAGGCGCCGGGTCGCGTCCGCTTCCTCACCCGATTCGTCGAGGATGCGGAGATCCCCGCGATCATGCGCCGCGCCGACATCGTCGTCCTGCCCTACCGTGACGTCGAGCACTCCGGCGTCCTCTACGCCGCCCTGGCCTTCGGCAAGGCCCTCGTCCTCAGTGCCGTGGGTGGTTTCCCCGAGGTCGCCGAGCAGGGCGCCGCCCAGCTCGTCCCGGCAGAGGACCCGAGAGCCCTCGCCGCGGCTCTTTCCGAGCTGGCCCAGGACGGCAGCGTCAGGGCTGAGCTCGGGGAAGCCGCGGCTCGAGCCGCGGCCGGCGCCTACTCGTGGGACAAGGCCGCGCGCCGGACGCTCGCCCTCTACGAGGAACTGCTCGAGGCGCGGCGATGATCGCCCTTGCCCTCGCCTTCTGGATCTGCACCGCCCTGATCGTCTACACGCACCTCGGTTACCCGATCGTCCTGCGGGCGCTGGTCGCGGTCCGCCGCCATCCGACCCTGCGGCCGGGGACATGGGACGAGCTGCCACGGGTCTCCCTGATCGTCGCCGCCTTCGATGAGGAGGAGGTGATCGCGGCCAAGGTCGCGGGTGCGCTCGCACTCGACTACCCGCGCGAGCGACTGGAGCTGATCGTCGCCTCCGACGGCTCGACCGATGCCACGGCGGAGCGAGCGCGCAAGGCCGGCGCCGATCTCGTCCTCGACCTGCCCCGCGGCGGCAAGGTCACCGCTCAAAACGCCGCGGTCGAGCGCGCCTCCGGTGAGATCCTCGCCTTCTCCGACGCCAACAGCGTCTGGGCGGCGGACGCCCTGCGCCACCTGATCGAGCCCTTCGCCGACCCCGCTGTCGGCTACGTCTGCGGCCAGGTCCGCTTCCTCGGCCCTGGCGGCGACAACCTCGAGGGCTCCTACTGGCGCTACGAGATGGGGGTGCGAGAGCTCGAGTCGGGCCTCGCCGGCGTGACCGCCGGCAACGGCGCGATCTACGCCGTGCGGCGCGACGACTACGTCCCGCTGCTGCCGGCCGGCAGCCATGACCTCTCGTTGCCTTTCCTGCTCGCCAAGCGCGGCCGGCGCTCGCTCTACGTGCCCTGGGCCGGCGCCGAGGAGAAGATGGTGCCGACGCTGGAGGGAGAGCTCGCCCGCAAGCGGCGGATGATGGTCGGCATCTGGGACATCGTCGTCGGCGAAGGAATGCTGAGCCCGGCCGGCTACCCGCCCCTCTATGCCTTCGAGATCGTCTCCCACCGGCTGTTGCGCTACGCGAGCCCCTTTCTGCACCTGATCGTCCTCGGCACGAATGTCGCCCTGCTCGGCCAGGGCTGGGTCTACGCGGTGACTCTGGCGGCGCAGGCCTCCCTCCTCGCCGCCGCACTGCTGAGCCGCGTCCTGCCGCTGGCGGCGCTGCGCGCCGCCCGCTACTACCTTTCCACCACCGCCTCGATCGCGCTTGGCCTCTGGGACCGGTTGCGCCACGGCGCGTCGGGCACCTGGGACAAGGCCGAGGGCACCAGGTGACGACATGCCAAGGATTTTCGACATCGTGATTGCGATCCTGGCGTTGGTTGTCCTTTCACCTGTTCTTCTGGTCGCCGCGGTTGCGATCAGGTTGGGCAGCCGCGGGCCCCTGATCTATCGCCAGCGCCGCGTCGGCAAGGACGGGCGCGAGTTCGAGCTGCTCAAGCTGCGCACGATGGAGCTCGGCTCGGACCCCGTCGGCGTCGGCAGGGTGGTCGCCCGCGACGACCCCCGTGTCACCGCGGCGGGTCGCTTCCTGCGCCGCACCTCGCTCGACGAGATTCCCAATCTGGTCAATGTCCTGCGTGGCGAGATGGCGATCGTCGGCCCGCGCCCGACGATTCCCGCTCAGGTGAAGGACTACACGCCCTTCCAGCATCGCCGCCACGAGGTGAGGCCGGGGCTCACCGGTTGGGCCCAGGTCCAGGGGCGCGCCGGGATCCCCTGGGAGGAGCGGATCGAGCTCGACGTCGACTACGTCGATCGCCGCAGCCTTGCCCTCGACCTGCGCATCCTCACCCGGACCGCTTGGCTGCTCGTAACCGGCCACGGCCTGGCCCCGGACTGAGCCCAACCACAGAAAGGCGCGGTAGAGCTTTGAACCGCATACCGAGCCAAAGCTCTACCGCGGCGGGGATTAGGGTTGGGGCGTGACCGACCGGCCGGAAGTCAGCCTGCGCAGGTTCGAGCCCGGCGACGCCGCGGCGGTGCACCGATGGTTCAACAACCCGGAGGCGACCAGGACGTTGATGGAGCAGCGCAACGGTTTCTCCCGGGAGGAAGCCGAGGCCTGGGCACGGCGGGCGATGGACGACTCCGGCGAGGATCGCAAGTACGCGATCGTCGTCGAGGGCTACGCGGAGCCCGTCGGCTTCACCGCCCTCTACGGCCTCTTCCGCCAAACCGCACCGGAGCTGGGTGCGTTGATCGGCGACGACGTGCGCGGCAAGGGCGTCGGCCGCCGTGCCGAGGCGCTGACCATCGCCAAGGCCTTCGACGAGTTCGGCGCCCACCGCGTCTACGGCCGCATCCCATCCCGCAACGAGGTCGCCAAGAAGACCGTGACCGGGCTCGGCTGGAAGCACGAGGGGACGATGCGGGAACACCTGAAGCGGCCCGACGGCATCGACGACTGCGAGGTCTGGGGTGTGCTGCCGGACGAGTTCCGCGCCGCCGCCGCGGACCTCCTACCGTGAGCGACGCCCGCGCCGAGCTGCTCGCCGATAAGGGCGCCGCCGCCGAGAGCGGGGAGCTGTTCCGCTCGCGGCTCTTCATGGACGCCGAGGGCGTCACCCACACTCTGCGGATCGACGCCGGCGACGCGGTGCTCGTCGCGCCGCTGATCGTCCGCGACATCCCAGGCGGCGACGGCCGCGACGCAATCTCCCCCTATGGCTACCCCGGCCTGGCCCGAGCTTCCGACCGTGGTAGAGGTTTGAACCGCATAGCGGGCCAAACCTCTACCACGCCGGGGCGGGCGCCGGCGCGATCGGGAGTCGACCCGGCCGGGGTGGACTTTTCGGCGACGGGTCTCGTCTCGATCTTCATCCGCCACACCCTCGGCGAGCCGCCTCTCGCCGGTGCCGCCGAGCGCAACGTCGTACAGATCGCCGACCCGGCGCTGCCCCGGAAGAGCCGCGGCAGCGACCGCAACCGGATCAACAGGAACCGCCGCGCCGGATATGACGTGCGGGTCATCCCCGGACAGGAGACGACTCCCGGGCAACGCGCCGGCTTCCTCGCCGTCTACGAGCAGACGATGCGCCGCACCGGCGCCGCCGAGCGTTACCTCTTCTCCGCCGCCTACTTCGAGCGCATCCTCGAATCGGCAAATGCCTGGCTAGCTCTCGCCCACGCCCCGGCTGGCGACGTCGCGGCCGCTTCGCTCACCGTCCGCAGCGACGGCTTCCTCCACTACTACCTCAGCGGCAGCGGCGACGCCCATCTGCGCGATTCGCCGATGAAGAACGTCGTCGCGGCTCTGCTCGAGCTCTCAGTCGCGCAGGGCCTGCCGCTCAATCTCGGCGGCGGCCTCTCCCGCGGCGATGCCCTGGAGGAGTTCAAGCGCGGCTTCGCCAACCGAGAGCAGCCCTGGCGGGTCTCCGAGATCGTCTGCGACCGAGCCGCTTACGATCGTCTCTCCGCCGGCCGCGGATCGCCCGGTTTCTTCCCTGCCTACCGAGCCGGCTGAGGCTTCAGCCGGATGGGGCCGGTTCCACGGGCGTGGGGCCTTTCAAACTGAAGGCATTGGCCGGCTCGCCGCCATATTTGCCCCAGGTCGCCCTGCCGAAGTCGCGGATCGCGTCGAGGGTGATGTCTCCCTTGTATTCGGGGCAGCCGATCAGATTGGTCCAGGTCGTCGCCGCGACGTCGTAGTCCATGTTTTCGTTGGGGAAGAGCAGCGTTCCCCCGTACATCGTGTCGTAGAGGCCCTTCAGAGCCATCTGGTCTTCCTCGGGCAGGTCAGGGCTGTACTGGATCTCCATGCGGCCGTGCTCGAGCGAGTGCACGATGTTGATTTCTCCGGGCATTTCGCTGTAGGCGCCGTCGGCCTGTTGGTAGGGCGCTTCGACGTGGTTGCCCGAGGTCGGCGGGTTGGTGCCGTAGTTGGGCGTCTGCGCGGTCGGCGGGATGTGGGTGTGCCCCTCGTCCTTGAGGCGTAGCCGCAGCGTGCAGCCCGCCTTCTTCGCCGACTGCTGCAGATTCGTCACCTTCACTTCCGCGACAGGGGTTCCGGCCCGTTCGTCGGGCTCGATGCCGTTGGTCGAGCCGCTCGCCTGGTTGATGTGCGACGCGCCACTGCTGCCGCCACCCGAGGAGGCGATCGCCGCAACGATGCCGGCCACGACGAGCAGGCCGATCAGACCGGCGACGCCGTAGACGGCGAACACGCGGCGTTTGTCCGATTTGGCCTGGCTGGACTCGCGTTCCTGCCGGGCCTGACGGAGACGCTCCCTCTCTTCCTCCCTGCGATTGGCCACGTTGCGCCCCCTATCCTGCCACAGGTGCCGCGCTGCGGCCGTTGCCGTTGCCGTCCGATGGGGGCGCGATGTCCTGCGCCCAAACCCCTTCGAGGAACCGCGCAAGCTCCTCGTCGAGCCGCCGCGGCCGGATCCGCCACTCGAAAATCGAGTTCGCCTCGACCAGCTGGGCCCCGGGCAGCTCCTCCGCCAGCATGCCCGAGTCGCTGAACGGGTGCAGCGGGTCGCCGGGGTGGCCGACGACGAAGGCAGGGTGGCCGATCAGGCGGCGCTGCTCACGCCCGGGCGCCGTCTCGCCCAGCAGCAGGCCCTCGAGCACGGCGATCGAGGGGCCGGGCCGCCGCCGCACCCAGTCGAGGCCGATGTCGAGCAGGAAGCTCGTGCGGGGGACGAGCGAGGCCAGCCGAGAGCCGAGCTCGATCGCCGGCCTGCCCATGCGCAGCCCGAGCAGCGCCGGGGCGAAGATCGCGGCAACCGCCGCCAGCGCGTTGTCGAGCACCGGCATCTCGACGAAGAGGCCGGCGACGCGTTCGGGGTGGCGGACGGCGAGCTCGAGCCCGACGTTGGCGCCGAGCGAGGTGCCGCCGACGACCGCGGACTCCAGCCCGAGGTGGTCGAGCAGGGCGACCACCTGCTCGGCGAACAGGGGCATCGAGTAGAGGCGCAGGTCCTCGGGCTGGTCGGAGCGCCCGTGACCGAGCAGGTCGACGCAGATCACCCGGTTGCCGCGCTCCGCCAGCGCCGGGCCGAGCCGCTCGAACATGCGGCGATTCATCAGCAGGCCGTGGACGAGGACGATCGGCCTCTCACCCGCGCCGTACTCGTCGAAGTCGATCCTGTAGCCCTGGTAGTTCAACTCGCCCATCGTGGCCACCAGTCTAGGGCTCTTGATCAACTGGCCTCGCCGACCGGGTCGGCCGGCGTGCCGCGGGTCCGCTCCCAGGGCCGCGAGGCGCGCAGCGCGCCGAGCACGGCACGGGTCGCGGGCGCCCGGTTGAGTGCATAGAAGTGGATCCCGGGAGCACCGGCGATCAGGAGCTCCGCGCACTGTTGCGCCGCGTAAGCGACCCCCAGCTCGAACTCGGCGGTCTCGTCGCCGTCCGCGGCGCTGAAGGCCTGCTCCAGCCGCGGCGGGATCGAGGCATCGCAGAGCTCGCAGATACGCCTCGTCTGGGCGAAGCTCGCCACCGGGATCACTCCGGCGAGGATCGGCACGTCGATCCCCTTCGCCCGCGCCGCGGCGACGAAGTCGAAGTAGACCTGGTTGTCGAAGAAGAGCTGGGTGATGAGGAACGACGCCCCGGCCTCCACCTTGCTCTTCAGGTAATCGAGGTCGGTGTCGAGGTCGGGCGCCTCCGGATGCACCTCGGGGAAGCAGGCGCCGCCGACCGTGAAGTCCCAGCCGGCACGGATGAAGGCGGCCAGCTCGGCGGCGCTGCCGAGACCGCCTTCGGGCTGGACGAAGTCGGGCTGGCCGCGCGGCGGGTCGCCGCGCAGGGCGAAGACGTTGTCGATCCCGGCCGCGGCGATCTGGTCGAGCGTCGCCGACAGGCCCTCGGCGCTCTCGCCGACGCAGCTCAGGTGGGCCATCGTCTCCAGGCCCAGGTCGTTCTTCAGCGCTCGCGTGATCTCGACCGTGCCATCGCGGGTCGATCCCCCGGCGCCGTAGGTGACCGAGACGAAATCGGGCTCGAGCTCGCCCAGCGAACGCGCCGTCGCGTACAGCTGCTCCGTCGCCTCCTCGGTCTTCGGCGGGAAGAACTCGATCGAGAAGAGCGGTCGCTTCGAGGCGAGGATCTGGTCGATGCGCATCGAGGCAGCGTAGCCAGGTGGGGAGCTAAGCGGAGGCCTTGCGCCGGTCCACTCGGGCTTGGAAGAGCGCCTGTATGTCCTCGAGCCGTTTGCCCTTCGTCTCCGGCACCAGCGCCCAGCAGAAGATCAGGGTGAGGACGCCGATCCCGCCGTAGAGCCAGAAGGCGCCACTGCGGCCGAGTGCTTCGATCAGCAGCAGGAAGGTGAGCGAGACAATGAAGTTGAAGGTCCAGTTGGCCATCGTGCCGACGCCAGCCGCCTTGCTGCGCACCCCGAGCGGATAGATCTCCGCATTGAGCAGCCAGAAGATCGGGCCGAGGCTGATGGCGAAAGAGGCCACGTAGGTCATCAGGCTGACGATCGCCACGACCGAGGAGAGCGTGCCACCGCCACCGCCGATGAAGGCGGCCCCGAGGGTGAACAGCGAGATCGTCATCCCCGCGACGCCGATCATCAGCAGTGTCCTCCGTCCGGCGCGGTCGAGCAGCCGCAGGGCCACCACGGTCATGCCGACGTTGATGATGCCGACCCCCACCGCGGCGAGGATCGATCCGGCCGAGGAGTCGACTCCGGTGAATTCAACGATCGTCGGCGCGTAGTAGATGACCGTGTTGATCCCGGTCACCTGCTGCAGGATCGCCAGCCCGACTCCGACCACCAGGGCCGCTTTGACCACCGGCTGCAAAAGCTCGCTCCAGGCGCCGGGCCTGGCGTCGATGCTCTCCTTTATCTCCTCGATCTCGCGGTCGATCGTGTCCGGGTCGTCGACGCGGATCTTGGCCAGCGTCGCGCGCGCGGCGAAGTCGTCGCCGGTCATCACCAGCCAGCGCGGACTCTGCGGCATCCGCAACATGCCGAAGGCGAGCGCCAGTGCGGGGACGACGCCCAGGCCGAGCATCCACCGCCAGCCTTCGATCCCGTCGAAGGCGAGCCCGACCAGGTAGGCGACGAGGATGCCGATCGTCACGGCGAGCTGGAAGAAGCTGACCAGGCGGCCGCGGCTCTCCGGCGGCGCCACCTCGGAGATGTAGACGGGAGCGGCGGCGGACGCGAGGCCGATGGCGACGCCGATCACGATCCGGGCGATCACCAGCATCTCGACCCCGGGTGCCGCGGCGCTCGCCAGCGCTCCGGCGATGAAGACGAATGCGGCGAGCAGGATCATCACCCGGCGGCCATGGCGGTCGGCGGCGGGACCGGCGATCGCGGCACCGGCAACGGCGCCGATCGGCACCGCGGCGACGACCAGCCCCTGGGCGAAGCTGCCGAGGTCGAAGTCCCCCTTGATGAAGAGCAGCGCGCCGGCGATGACGCCGGTGTCGTAGCCGAAGAGCAGCCCGCCGAGGCCGGCGATCGCCGCCGTCAGGACCACATTTCGCCGTGCGCGGCGTCGAGAAGCCTCCAACCCGTCGCTCATCCCAGGCGAAACGTAGTGATTTCATCGGACTTTGCGGGATAGCCGCCGGTCCACCCCTGGACGCCGCCCAGGCGCCGAGCTAGATTTGATCCTGCGACTGGGAAAGGCAGGCCCCGCGGAAGCCAGCGGGACACCGTCTTGAAGGTGGCGCAAGAAGCTTCTGGCGCGAAGGCTACGCGCAGGCAGGCTTTGGGCGTCATCCCCGGTCGCTTTTTCGTGCCCTCCCGAAACCCTGAGGCGTCCGGGGGCGTCTCTAGCGTGGCGGACGGTCATCCAGCGCCTGCCCTGATGACCGCGGCGCGCCGGGGCGTACCCGGGGAGTCGGGCGTCGTCGGCGAGACCCGGAGGTACGCCGCGACTAGCCCGCCCGCTCCCTACTCTTTGCTTCGATGACGGATGAACTGCGCTACGAGCGCGTCGGCGCCGCCGCTGTGCTGACGATCGACCGCCCGGCACGCCGCAACGCGATCGACGCCGCCGCGGCCGCAGCCTTCCGCCGGGGGCTCGAGGACTTTGAGGCGGACGACGAGGCGCGCGTTCTCGTCCTCACCGGGGCCGGCGGCGAGGCTTTCTGTGCCGGCGCCGATCTGAAGGCGATGGACCTCGACGTCGACCACCCGCACGGGCCGATGGGGCCGACCCGGCTGACGCCGGCCAAGCCGGCGATCGCCGCAATCGACGGCTGGTGCCTGGCCGGCGGAGTCGAGCTGGCGCTCTGGTGCGACCTGCGACTCTCCACCCCGCAATCGACCTTCGGCCTCTTCGAGCGCCGCTGGGGCGTGCCCTTGGTCGACGGCGGCACCCAGCGTCTCCCCCGCGTGATCGGCATGGGCCGTGCCCTGGAGCTGATCCTCACCGGCCGCCCCGTTGAGGCCGAGGAGGCCCTGCGGATCGGCCTCGTGAATGAGGTCGTGGACGCGGATCGGCACCTCGACCGTGCCCTGGAGCTGGCCGAGAAAATCGCAAGCTTCCCCCAGGAGACCATGCTCGCCGACCGCCAGGCCGCCATGGAAGGCTTCGGCCTGCCGCTCGAAGACGGCATCGCCCTGGAGCATCGCCTCGGCCGCGAGACTCTCCACGTGGCCGTGAAGGGTGCCGCCCGCTTCTCAGCTGGAGCAGGCCGTCACGGCGAGTTCCCGGACTAGCTCTCCCGGGTGACCCGCCGCATCTCGTCTTCGGCGGCCTCGGGGCCCAGGTAGGGCATCAGCACGGCGAAGACGAGGTCGGGAAGGATCCGTTTCAGCTCCGGCCCCCGCCCCGCCCGCACCTCGTCGAAGATCATCGACGTGGCGCCGCCGATGGCGAAGCGGGCGGTGTCGGCCGGGAGCTCCTCGCCCTGGCCCGAGTAGGTGCGGCCCTGCTCCATGAAAGGGGTGAAGCGGGTCAGCATCGACCGGTAGCGCTCTCGTGCATCGTCGCCGGCGGCGGTCACCTCGACCATCGCCAGGCGGGCGATGTCGGCCTCGCTCGAGAGCAGATCGACAAGCGCGCCGAGGCCGGCGGCGATCTGCTCCGGCCAGGGCTCCTCGCCGGCGGCTTCGAAGGCCGCGGTGACGTGTGCCACCAGCACGTCGAAGACCGCCTCATAGGCCTCGAGGAAGCAGGCCTCCTTGCTCTCGAACATCTCCTCGAAGGCCTCCTGTGAGACTCCGGCCAGCTCCGCCACGTCCGCCACCGTGGTCGCCTCGTAGCCTTTCGCCGCCGCCATCCTCACCATTGCCTCCCGCACTCGCTCGCGCTCCGAGCGCACCGCATAGGCACGAGGCAACTGAGACGATTCCATCTCCCTCAATGTAGGGAAGTATCAGCCGCCTGTCCAACTCCTGCTTGCAGACAGAAGCTTCAGGCCCGCGCCGCCGCCATCTCGGCGCCGGCGGCTTCGACGCCGAAGTAAGGCAGCACCGCGAAGTACATGAACTCGGGCAGGAGGCCGCGGAAGCCGTCGGTGGCGCCGGTCGAGAGCCGCGAATGGACGATCGCGTGGATCCCGGCGACGATGCCCTCAGGGGCTATCTGCGGTGGCGACTCGGCCTCCTCTGCCTCCAGGCGTGCCAGATCGATGAAATCCGCCGCTCTTTTCATCGCTTCGGCCCGTCTCGCCAGCGCTTCGGGGCCCGCTGCGTGGACCTCGACGACCACGCCGCGGCCAAAGTCCGGCTCCGCATCGAGCTGATCGAGCATGGCGGCGAGCCCGCCGCGCAGCTTGCCTCGCCAGCCCTCCTCGGCCGCCGCCCCGCGCGCGGCGGTCGCTTCCAGACGCCTGATCCCCATCTCCAGCGCCGCCAGGTAGCAGGAGTCCTTGTCGGCGAAGTTGTCGTAGAAGGCCTGTCGGTAGAGCCCGGTGCGGGCGAGAACCGTGCGTACCGAGGTGGCGTCGTAGCCTTCGGCGCCGACCGCCTCGAGCATCCCCTCGAGGATCTTTTCGCGCTTGGGAGAGTTCACAAGCTCGAGCTTGGGGGAGTGCGGGAGTGCTTCCACTGCCCTGATCGCGCCGGTCCCCTCGGCCCCTGCCTGGACGTTGGTTGCGGCCTGCTTCCCCATCGCCACCCTTTCCTCGTTGATCTAGGGAACAGGTTGTCTGGACTCCGGTACTGTAGCGGTATATCGCTGATCCGTCCAGCTTGACCTTCGGCCGGCGGCGAGTAACTTGGATCAGGTGGCTGAGCGTGTCTCCCAGGCAACCAGAATGCCCCCCGGAAGGCACCCGCTACCGCGCGAGTTCATCACCCAGCATCAGCGTGCTCGCATCATCGCGGCCCTCGCCGAGGAGACGGTGGAGAAGGGCTACCGGGCGGTCACCGTGGCCGACATCGTCAGTCGCGCAGGCATCGCCCGCAACACCTTCTACGAGAACTTCTCCTCCAAGGAAGACTGCTTCCTCGCCGCCTCGGAGTTCGCCGTCAAAGAGGCGCGGCGCCGCGTCGTCGACGCCGCCAGCTGTCGACCCGGCTGGCGGCGTCGACGACGCGGCGCAGCGCCTCTTTGACCGCGAACTCCGAGGCGGCGAGGAAGCAGTCTTCCTTCGAGGAGAAATTCTCGTAGAAGGTGGTGCGGGCGATGCCGGCGCGGCGCACGATGTCGGCCACGGTGACCGCGCGGTAACCCTTCTCCACGGTCTCCTCGGCGAGCGCCGCGATGATCCGGGCACGCTGGTGCTGGGTGATGAACTCGCGTGGCAGCGGATGCCGTCCGGGGGGCATTCTCGTTGCCTGGGGGACACGCTCAGCCACGAAATCCAAGTT
>JASLJO010000006.1 GCA_030152505.1 Solirubrobacterales bacterium
CTCCACGGTCCATATGGACCGTGGAGCACCGGCACGTCCTATGCTCGCGCGTATGGACGCTCGGATCTGGTTGACGGGACGAGGCGCCGAGCCCCGCTCGGTTGCGCTGGGGGAGCGGATGACGGTCGGGCGCGATCCGGGCGCCGACGTCTGCATCGAGGACGAGGCGGTCTCCTGGCACCACCTCGAGATAGAGATGCGCGGCGGCGTGCTGATGGCGACCGACCTCGACAGCCGCAATGGCACGGCGCTCAACGGCGAGCCGCTCGACCGGCCACGGCGGTTGCGCGACGGTGACGTGCTGACCGTCGCCGATTACCGGCTTGAAGTGTCCGATCCGGCTCCCGGGCGGGCGGGTGCCACGGTGGCGACGAGCGAACCCGCCGTCGCCCTCAGCGAGGAGGAGCGGGCGACCGCGGCGGCCCTCGTCGCCCCCTACCGCAGCGAGGGGGCCTTCGCCGGGCGTCCCGCCACCCGGGCCGAGCTGGCGGAGGCGCTGCACGTCAGCGAGCGCACCGCTCAGCGCCGTCTCGACGCCCTCGCCGCCAAGCTCGACGTTCCGGGCGACACCGGCCGCGAGCGCCCCCGCCTGATCGCCGCCCGCGTGATCGAGCTCGGCCTCGATCGCTAGCGCGAACCCGGCCTGAGTTTGCCGTTACCCGCCTATAGGGCGGGAAAGTGCAAGTTCAGTGGCCCGGACTGGGCCAAACATGGCTCGGTGGGAGGCGCGGATGTCGTTGGCGGGTACGGGTCGGTGGCGCAGGATCGGTGGCGCAGTCCAATGCCAACCGATCGAAAGGAATTGCCATGCGCTGTCGATCGCTGTTCATCTCAATCATCGTCCTGGTCGCCCTTGCCGTGTCCGCATCCGCGGCTCTGGCGGCATCGCCCCGGGCCGTCGTCTATTCCAAAGCGACGACGGTCGGCGGTGAGGTCGAAGGCGGCCTCTTCGCGGTCAAATCGGGCCACCTCAACCAAATCACCGAGAACCCGGCCGACACCGAACCGGCGTTCTCTCCCGACGGGCGGACGATCGCCTTCGTCCGTGCGGGGGACGTCTACTCGGTCCGTCCCGACGGCTCCGGCCAGCGACAGCTGACCAGCGGCCCGGAGCTGGACTCGGCGCCGATCGTCTCGCCCGACGGGCGCTTCGTCGTCCTCGAGCGCCGCGCGGCGGCCGGCGGTCCCGCCGACCTCTTCATCGTCAGGGCGCTCGGCGGCGGCCAGCGGGGGCTGACCAGCGGGCCGGCCGAAGACCATCAGGCGGACTTCTCGCCCGATGGTCGGACGATCGTCTTCGCCCGCAACAGCGGCACGCCCGCCGGCACGAGCGAGGACCTCTACTCGATTCGCGCTTCGGGCCAGGGCCTGACGCGGCTGACCCGCACCGGGGTCGACGAGTTCAAGCCGCGCTGGTTCGCCGGCGGCATCGTCTACAGCCGCGGCGAGAGCAGCGAAGGGCCCGCCCAGTACGCCGACGTCTACACGGTGCGCCGCAACGGCTCGAAGCCGAAGGCGCTGGTCGCCGGCGTTGGCTCCGCCTATGTCGAAGATGTCTCGGCGGATGGTCACACGGTGCTCTTCCGCCGTGACCAGGGCCTCTGGGTGAAGAGGATCGGCCCCGGCCGGGCGCGCAAGCTCGCCCAGCTCCCCGACGGCTCGAAGACCAACGGCGTCTTCTCCTCGGACGGGCGCAGGGTCGCGGCCTTCGTCGCCGCCAAAGACCAGCAGTCGCTTGTTGCGATCAACGTCGCCAACAGGGACCAGACCCAGCTCGCGGAAGGCTTCGAGGCCTCCGAAAAAGACGGCACGGTGATCGGTCCGGTCATCGCATGGCAACCGGTGCCTCACAAGGGCCACTGATCGCCAGCCGACAGGACGTGCCGGTGCGTAGAGGCTCATATGGACCTCGGAGCACCGGCACGTCCGCTGTGTGTGGCGGTATAACCGCCCAGTGCCAGAACCGGAGATCGGCTCGAGCCTTGCCGGCTACCGCCTCGACGCGCTGATTGCGCGGGGTGGGATGGGGGTCGTCTACAGGGCCACCCACCTAGCCCTCGAACGGCCGGTGGCGCTGAAGGTGATCGCCCGCCAGTACGCGGACGACGAGGGGTTCCGCGAGCGCTTCCTGCGCGAGTCGCGGCTTGCCGCGAGGCTCGATCACCCCGCCGTCGTGCCGGTCTACGACGCGCGCGAGGAGGATGGTGAGCTGATCGTCGCCATGCGGCTGATCGAGGGTGGCGACCTGAGGAAACGGCTGAGATCCGGTGGGCCGTTGCCGGCGGCCGAGGCGGTCGCCCTGCTCGACCAGGTCGCCGCCGCGCTCGACACGGCCCACGCCGCCGGCATCGTCCACCGCGACGTCAAGCCGCACAACATCCTGCTCGAAGGAGAACGGGCCTACCTGACCGACTTCGGCCTCGCCAAGGCGCTCGGCGACAGCGGCGTGCTCAGCGGGGCTTCGATCGTGGGCACGGTCGAATACATGTCGCCCGAGCAATGGCGCGGCGAGCAGGTCGGCCCGGCCGCCGACGTCTACTCGCTCGGTTGCGTGCTCTACGAGTGCGTGACCGGAATTGCGCCCTACGCCCGCCGGGCCGGCGACGCCGAGCCGGAGATGCCGCAGGGCCTCGACACGGTGATCGCACGTGCCGTCAGCAAGGATCCGGCCGCCCGCTACTCCACCGCCGGCGAGCTGATCGCAGCCGCCCGCGAACGTCAGGGCGCCACCCCGGCCGTGACCCGGGTCCTCTCCGACCCCGCCGACCACCCGACCCTGGGACGTGTCGGTGATTCACCACCGATGGGGACGGTCGACCGCCGGCACCTCGGCTGGCGCGATCGCATTGCTGACGCGCCGCGGCAATGGTTGGGGGCATCGATCGCCGTCCTCGCCGGGGCGGTTGCGTTGGGGTTCCTGCTCTTGGGTGGCGGCGGGCCCTCCGTTTCGGCGCCGATCGAGGTCGGACGGCCGCCGTTGCGGCTCGCGGCCGGGGCGGGCTCGGTCTGGGTGACCAGCGCGACCAGTGGGACGCTCTCGCGGATCGATCCGGAGACGCGGCGGGTGGTGGGTGCACCGTTGCGTCTGGAGAAGGGCGTCGCCGGGGTGACCACCGGTCAGGGCTCGGTGTGGGTTGCCAACCCGCGCCGCGGTGAGGTCCTCCAGGTCGACCCCGACACCGAGCGGCTGACCGCGCGGATCGACGTCGGCGGCCGCCCGGGCGCGATCGTCTTCGGCGGTGACCGCGTCTGGGTCGCCGACGACGCCGGCGGAGGCGTGACGGCGATCAACGCGGCCGGGGGGCGAGTTTTCAAGCGGGGCATCGCCCCGCACATCGCGCCGTTGCGCCTCGCCGTCGGCGCCGGCGCTGTCTGGGTCAGCAGCGCCTCCACCGGTGCGGTGCGGCGCATTGACCTGAGCAGCGGCGCCGCCGGGGCGCCAACCGTGGTCGGCCGCGGTCCCGCCGGGATCACCGTTGCCGGTGGCCTCGTCTGGATCGCCAACAGCCGTTCAGACAGCGTCACCAGGGTCGACCCCGCGACCCGCGCCCTGGTTGGTCTGCCGATCGCCGTCGGCGAACGGCCGGGTGGAATCGACGCCGGCACCGAGAGCGTTTGGGTCGCCAACTCGGCCGACGGCACGGTCAGCCGGATCAAGATCGAAAACGGAGAAACGGAGGGCGACCCGGTCTCCGTCGGTCCCGAGCCGGGCGCGGTCGCGGTCGGCCTTGGGGCGGTCTGGATCGCCAACAACGGCGACGGCACCGTCACACGCATCGAGCCCTAGCGGAGAGGACTAGGATCGGTCACCGGGCATGACGCGGGACATCGACCAGCTCTGCATCAACACGATCCGCACGCTGTCGATCGACGCGATCCAGAAGGCGAACTCGGGGCATCCGGGCACCCCCATGGCTATGGCGCCCGTCGCCTACACGCTCTGGCAGCGTCATCTCCGCTTCGACCCCGCCGATCCGATTTGGCCGAACCGCGACCGCTTCGTCCTCTCCGCCGGCCACGCCTCGATGCTGCTCTACGCGCTCCTCCACCTGGCCGACGTGCAGGCGGTCGAACCGGACTACGAGGTCGTCGGGCGCCCCGCCGTCTCGCTGGCGGACATCGAAAGCTTTCGCCAGCTCGACTCGCGTGCACCCGGCCACCCCGAGTACCGCTGGACCTCCGGCGTCGAGACGACCACCGGACCGCTCGGGCAGGGAATCGCCACCAGCGTTGGCATGGCGATTGCCTCCAAGTGGCAGGGCGCGCGCTACGGCGCCGAGCTCTTCGACTTCGACGTCTACGCGATCGCCGGCGACGGCTGTCTGATGGAGGGCGTCTCCAACGAAGCCGCCTCGATCGCCGGCCACCTGCAGCTCGACAACCTCTGCTGGATCTACGACAACAACCACATCACCATCGATGGCAAGACGCGGATCGCCTACGAGGACGACGCCGCCGCCCGCTTCATGGGCTATGGCTGGAACGTCACCCGGGTCGGCGATGCCAACGACATCGAGCTGCTCAGCCGAGCTTTCGAGGAGTTCAGAGGGGAGGAGGGCCGGCCCACGCTGATCATCGTCGACTCGCACATCGGTTGGGGCTCGCCGCACAAGCAGGACACCGCTGCCGCCCACGGTGAGCCGCTCGGTGAGGAGGAGGTGCGCGAGACCAAGCGTGCCTACGGCTGGCCCGAGGACGCCCAGTTCCTCGTCCCCGACGGGGTCAAGGAGCACTTCGCCGCCGGCGTCGGCAGACGCGGCGCCGAGGCCCGCGCCGAGTGGGAGGCCAGGCTTGCCGCCTACGCCGGGGGCAACGCCGACCTCGCCGCCGAGATCGACGCCGCCCAGAGGCGCGCTCTGCCCACCGGCTGGGACGCCGACATCCCCAGCTTCGAGCCCGACGAGAAGGGCCTCGCCACCCGCAAGGCCTCCAGCCAGGTCGAGAACGCGATCGCCACCCGGGTGCCCTGGCTGCTCGCCGGCTCCGCCGACCTGACCGACTCGACCTCGGTCCGGCTCGACGTCGACGGCGCCGCCGACTTCGAGCCCGGCGCCTACGACGGCCGTCAGCTCCATTACGGCATCCGCGAGCACGAGGCGGCGGCGATCTCCAACGGCCTCGCGCTCTCCAAGCTGCGGCCGCTGTGGTCGACCTACCTCACCTTTTCCGACTACGCCCGCCCCGCAATCCGCCTCTCGGCGCTGATGGAGCTGCCGGTAATCCACGTCTTCACCCACGACTCGATCGGGCTGGGCGAGGACGGGCCGACCCACCAGCCGGTCGAGCAGCTCGCCTCGCTGCGGGCGATCCCCGGGCTCGACGTGATTCGCCCCGCCGACGCCAACGAGGTCGCCGAGGCCTGGCGGGTGGCGATCGACCGCACCCACCAGCCGGTCGCCCTCGTCCTCACCAGACAGAACGTGCCGATCTTCGACCGCGACAAGTACGGCTCGGCCGAAGGTCTGCGCCGCGGTGGCTATGTCCTGGCCGATGCCGACGGTGGCGACCCGGAGCTGATCCTGCTCGCCACCGGCAGCGAGGTCGCGCTGGCGCTCGCCGCGCACGAGGAGCTGAGCGGCGAAGGGGTCCGCTCGCGCGTAGTAAGCCTGCCCTGCTGGGAGCTGTTCGAGCGCCAGGACCAGGCCTACCGCGACGAGGTCCTGCCGCCCGCCGTCACCGCCCGCGTCTCCGTCGAGGAGGCCTCGACGCTCGGCTGGGATCAGTACGTCGGCCCGGACGGTGAGCGGGTCGGCATGCACACCTTCGGCAGCTCCGCCCCGCTCAAGGACGTGCAGACCAAGTTCGGCTTCACTCCGGACCTGGTCGCCGAGGCCGCGCGCCGGGTGCTCGAGCGTGCAAAGGTGAACTGAAAGCGAATTGGAAAGGACGAGAGCCTTGAAGGCGACCGCAAAACTGCACGACCTGGGCCAGAGCCTCTGGCTCGACAACATCACCCGCACGATGCTGGGCGACGGCACGCTCGCCGGCTACATCGAGGAGCTGTCGGTCACCGGCCTCACCTCCAACCCGACGATCTTCGACAAGGCGATCTCCGGCGGCGACGCCTACGACGAGCAGATTGCCGAGCTCAGCAACAGCACCATCCCCGAGGAGGGGATCGGCGCCACGCCCACCGAGCGGATCTTCTTCGAGCTCGCGCTGGCCGATCTGCGCGACGCCGCCGATCTGTTCGCCGCGGTCCACGAGCGCACGGCCGGCGTCGACGGCTTTGCCTCGCTGGAGGTATCGCCGCTGATCGCCGACGACACCGATGCGACGATCGAGGAGGCTGCCGAGCTCCACGCCAAGGCCGAGCGGGACAATCTCTTCATCAAGATCCCGGGCACCGAGGCGGGTCTGCCGGCGATCGAGGAGTCGATCTTCGCCGGCATCCCGATCAACGTCACCCTGCTCTTCGACCGTGAGCAGTACCTCGCCGCCGCCGACGCCTACATGCGCGGGATCGAGCGACGGATCGAGGCCGGACTCAACGCCGACGTCACCTCGGTTGCCTCGATCTTCATGAGTCGCTGGGACGTCGCGGTCGCCGACGAAGTCCCCGATGAGCTGCGCAACCGGCTCGGGCTGGCGATCGGCTTCCGCGCCTACCGCGCCTACCGTGAGCTGCTCGATTCGCCCCGCATGCAACGCTTGATGAACGAGGGCGCACGCCCCCAGCGCCTGCTCTGGGCGAGTACCGGCACCAAGGACCCGGAAGCCTCCGACACCCTCTACATCGAGGGTTTCGCCTCGCCCTTCACTATCAACACGATGCCGGAGCCGACCCTGAAGGCGTTTGCCGAGCACGGCGAGGTGGGCGAGCCGGTGCCCGCTGACGGTGGGAGCGCCGAGGAGGTGCTGGCGGAGTTTGCGCGGGCCGGCGTCGATATCGATGCGCTCGCCGCGCGCCTGCAGGACGAGGGCAAGGAGAGCTTTGCCAAGTCGTGGGACGAGATGCTGAAGACGATCGAGTCCCAGGCCGGGGCCCGGGCGTGAACAAGGTTGCCGGCGACGCGGCGGACGTCGGCGAGGCCACTCCCTCTCTGCGCTGGGGTGAGGTCTGGCCGGCGCTGGAGCGGCACCGGGCGCAGATCGCCGACACCCACCTGCGCGACCTCTTCGCCGCTGACCCCGACCGCGGCGAGCGTCTCGTCGCCGACGGTGCCGGCCTCCACCTCGATTTCTCCAAGAACCTCGTAACCGACGAGGTGATGATCCTGCTGGGCCAGCTGGCCCGCGAGCGCGGTGTCGAGGCACGGCGGGAAGCGATGTTCGCCGGTGAGCACATCAACGTCTCCGAGGACCGCGCCGTGCTGCACGTGGCGCTGCGGATGCCGCGTGAGCGCTCGCTGATCGTCGACGGCGTCGACGTGGTCAAGGAGGTGCACGAGACGCTCGACCGGATGGGCGACTTCGCCGAGCGGGTCCGCTCGGGCGAGTGGACGGGGCACACCGGCAAGCTGATCCGCAACGTCGTCAACGTCGGCATCGGTGGCTCGGACCTCGGCCCGGTGATGGCTTACGAGGCGCTGCGCCACTTCAGCCACCGCGACCTCAGCTTCCGCTTCGTCTCCAACGTCGACGGCACCGACTTCGCCGAGAGCACGCGCGACCTCGACCCTGCGGAGACGCTCTTCGTCATCTCCTCGAAGACCTTCACCACGCTGGAGACGATGACCAACGCCCGCACCGCGCGCGAGTGGCTCCTGGCGGGCCTGCGCGGCGAGGAGGAGGCGATCGCCAAGCACTTCGTCGCCGTCTCCACCAACGCCGAGGCGGTCGCCGAGTTCGGCATCGATACCGAAAACATGTTCGGCTTCTGGGACTGGGTGGGCGGCCGCTACTCGATGGACTCGGCGATTGGGCTCTCGACCATGCTGGCGATCGGACCGGCTCAGTTCGCCGAGATGCTCGCCGGCTTCCACGCGATGGACGAGCACTTCCGCGAGACCCCGCCGGCCGGCAACCTGCCGATGCTGATCGGCCTCCTGTCAGTTTGGTACGGCGGCTTCTTCGGCGCCCAGACCTGCGGCGTCTTCCCCTACGACCAGTACCTGCACCGCTTTCCCGCTTACCTGCAGCAGCTGACGATGGAGTCCAACGGCAAGCACGTGACGCTCGAGGGCGCCCGCGTCGACTACGACACCGGGGCGATCTTCTGGGGCGAGCCGGGGACCAACGGCCAGCACTCCTTCTACCAGCTGATCCACCAGGGCACGCGGCTGATTCCCTGCGACTTCATCGGCTTCATGCGCTCCAACAACCCGATCGGCGACCACCACGACCTGCTGATGTCGAACGTCTTCGCCCAGAGCGAGGCTCTTGCCTTCGGCAAAACGCCCGAGCAGGTGCGGGCGGAGGGGACGCCCGAGGAGATCGTGCCGCACCGGGTGATGGAGGGCAACCGGCCCTCCAACACGATCCTCGCCGAGCGCCTCGACCCGTTCACGCTGGGGACGCTGGTTGCCCTCTACGAGCACAGCGTCTTCACCCAGGGTGCGATCTGGGGGATCGACTCCTTCGACCAGTGGGGGGTCGAGCTGGGCAAGGCCCTGGCCGTCGCGATCATCCCCGAGCTGCAGGCCGAGGAGGAGCCGAAGCTCGACCACGACAGCTCGACCAACGCGCTGATACGCCGCTACCGCCAGGCACGGACGCAGGGTTAGGGCGTGCCCGGCCTCGACGCGCTGCCTCTCGCCGCGTCGGAGTCCAACCTGCTCGCCGCGCGCGAGCTGATGGCGTTCACCCTCGCCTTCCACATCGTCCTCGCCTGCCTCGGCGTCGCCCTGCCGGCGATGATCCTCACCGCCAACTGGTTGGGGCTGAGGCGCGGCGACGCTGACGCGATGCGGCTGGCGCGGCGCTGGTCGAAGGCGATGGCGGTGACCTTTGCGGTCGGCGCCGTCACCGGGACCGTGCTCAGCTTCGAGTTCGGCCTGCTCTGGCCGAACTTCATGGCCCGCTTCGGCGACGCCTTCGGGATCGCCTTCGCGATCGAGGGGCTCTTCTTCTTCACCGAGGCGATCTTCCTGGCGATCTACATCTACGGCTGGAAGCGGCTCAGCGGCTGGGCGCACTTCTGGTCGGGGATGCCGATGGTGATCACCGGCATCGGCGGCGCCTTCTCGGTGGTCGCCGCCAACTCGTGGATGAAC
>JASLJO010000015.1 GCA_030152505.1 Solirubrobacterales bacterium
ATGGACGGCTTCGAGATGAAGGACAACATCATCTTGATCGCCGCCACCAACCGCCCCGACATCCTCGACCCGGCGCTGCTGCGGCCCGGCCGCTTCGACCGCCAGGTCGTCGTCGACCGCCCCGACCGCAAGGGCCGCAAGAAGATCCTCGAGGTCCACACCCGCGGCAAGCCGCTCGCCAAGGCGATCGACCTCGACGCGCTCGCCGGTCAGACCCCGGGCTTCACCGGTGCCGACCTCGCCAATCTGATCAACGAGGCCGCCCTGCTCACCGCCCGCCAGGGCAACCGCGAGATCTCCATGCACGAGCTGGAGGAGGGGATCATGCGGGTGATCGCCGGCCCGGAGAAGAAGACCCGGGTGATGAGCGAGAAGGAGCGGCTGATCACCGCGTACCACGAGCTCGGACACGCGATCGTCGGCCACCTGCTGCCCAACTGCGACCCCGTCCACAAGATCTCGATCATCAGCCGCGGCCAAGCGCTCGGCTACACGATCAGCCTGCCGACCGAGGACAAGTTCCTCACCAGCCGCGCCGAGCTGACCGACACGATGGCGATGACGCTGGGCGGCCGCGGGGCCGAGGAGATCGTCTTCGGCGAGATCACCACCGGCGCCTCCAACGACCTCGAAAAGGTGACCGAGACGGCGAAGCAGATGGTGATGCGGTTCGGCATGTCTGAGCGGCTCGGTCCGCGCGTCTTCGGCCACGATCGCGGCCAGCCCTTCCTCGGCCGCGAATTCAGCGCCGAACCCGACTACTCCGACGAGATCGCCCGCGAGATCGACGACGAGATCCGTCGCATCGTCGAGGCGGCGCATCAGACCGCCAAGGACCTGCTCAACGAGAAGCGCTCAGAGCTCGACACGCTCTCCAAGATCCTGCTCGAGCGGGAGACGATCGATGCCGAGCAGTTCGTCGCCCTGCTCGACGGCAAGCCGGAGAGCGAGGTCTTCGTGGACGACGAGGAGCCTTCGCCGCCGGCTGAGCCGGCGCCCGAGCCGGAAAAGGCCGCCCGTGAGGGTGCGAGGCCGATCCCACGGCCACGGCCTGGGTACGCCGGCGGCGACGCAAGCTGAGCGTGGCGGGGACCGGGTCAGCCTCGCCGGTCGCCTACCACCGCCTTCGGCGGTGGAATCTTGTGTCCCTTCGGGACTGAATCACTCCGCGGTGCCGGAGGGAGGCGCCGTCGAGACTGACCCGGTCCCCGCCTGCGGAAGCTGGTGATACTTCGGTCATGAACCCGAAGCTGATGGGCGTGGTCAACGTCACCCCTGATTCGTTCTCGGATGGGGGACTCTTCCTTGACGCGGGAGCTGCAATTGCCCATGGCAAGGAGCTTGCCCGCCAAGGAGCCGACATTCTCGATGTCGGGGGGGAATCGACTCGGCCTGGGGCCCAAGAGGTCTCGGCCGAGGAGGAGCTGTCCAGGGTCGAGCCGGTGGTGGCGGGATTGGCGGGGGGGGCGACCGTTTCGATCGATACTTCGAAGGCTGCGGTTGCCGAGGCGGCGCTTGAAGCAGGGGCGTCGATCGTCAATGACGTGACGGCCCTGCGGGGGGACCCGGCGATCGGGGCGGTTTGCGCCGAGCGAGGCGCGGGGTTGATCCTCATGCACATGCAGGGAGACCCGCGGACGATGCAGCAGCACCCCGCCTACGACGACGTGGTCGACGACGTCAAGGCCTTCCTCACCGAACGGATGGAGGCGGCGATCGGCGCCGGTGTCGCCGAAAGGCGGATCTGGCTAGACCCGGGAATCGGTTTCGGCAAGGATCTCGATCACAACCTCGAGCTGCTGCGCCGACTCGGCGAGCTGCGGGGGCTCGGCAGGCCGCTGGTCGTTGGAACGTCGCGTAAGAGCTTCATCGCTGGGGTCGACGGCTCGCCGGTCGATGAGCGGCTCGGCGGTACGATCGCCTCCTCGATCCTTGCCGCGGCCGAGGGAGCCGACGTGCTCCGCGTCCACGACGTCGCCGAGGCCGCCCAGGCGGCGAAGGTCGCCGGCGCGATCCTCGGCTAGGTTGCAGTCATGGACGAGCCCGACGGCAACGGAATCGAGTCGCGGGTCGAGGTCGACCTGCGTGGTATCTCGATCTACACCCACCACGGCGTCAGCGACGCCGAGCAGGAGGTCGGCCAGCGGCTCGAGTTCGATCTCTCCTTCGACGTCCCCGACTGCGACGCCGTCCTCACCGACCGGATCGAGGACACCGTCGACTACAGCGATGTCTGCGACATCGTCGCTCTCGCCGCCACCGAGCGCAGCTACCGCACCCTGGAGCGCCTCGCACAGGTCGTCGGCGAGCGCCTGATCGAGCGCTATGGCTGCGAGTCGGTTCGCGTCCGCGCCTCCAAGCCCGAGCCTCCGCTGCCCCTCTCGATTCAGGAGGTCGGCGTCGAGGTCACCCAGGAGCGCAGCGGAGAGGAAGAGGAAGAGAACGGCGAGGACGCTTGATCGGCTATCTGGGGCTGGGCTCGAACGTCGGCGACAGGGCGGGGCACCTGCGGGCGGCAATCTCGATGCTGGGGGAGCGGGGGGTCGAGGTGGAGGCGGTGTCTTCGGCCTATGAGACCGAGCCGGTGGGGAAGGTGCTCGACCAGCCCGACTTCCTCAACGCCGCGATCCGCGTCCGCACTGAGCTGGAGCCCGAGGAGCTATTGGACGTCTGCAAGCAGGTCGAGGTCGAGCGCGGT
The DNA here is from genome assembly GCA_030152505.1 of Solirubrobacterales bacterium. GTDB lineage: Bacteria > Actinomycetota > Thermoleophilia > Solirubrobacterales > 70-9 > VRUE01. The sequence goes on from JASLJO010000015.1 coordinate 2,699, forward strand.
CGCCAACTCGACGCCCCGCGCCACGGCCCGCGCCCACTCGACATCGACCTTCTCCTGCTCGGCGACCTAGAGCTCTCCACCGACCGCCTCACCCTGCCGCACGCTGAGGTAACGAGCCGTCGCTTCGTCCTCGTCCCCCTGCTCGAGCTCGACCCCGAGCTGACGCTCCCAGACGGCACCAAGCTCTCCGACGCCCTCGCAGCTCTAGGCCCCAGCGAGCGCGTGGAGCCATTCGGCCAGCTCTGAGGGCAGCACCAGGGCACTCCCCGAACGGGCGGATACTCAGAGCGAGCGAAGCGAGCGAGTCCGGGCGGGGAGTGCCCTGGTGCTGCCCCCCCGCTACGCCCTACGCCGCAGCGGTCTCTGAACGCAGCGGCTGCATCCAGGCGGGCGGCAGGATCGGCGGGATGTCGCCGGCGATCTGCGGCTGTACACGTTTGGCAAGGCGACCGGCAGGGCGTGCCTCGATAAGGGGACGCAGGTCCTGGAAGGTCATGGCGAGGCGGATGCTGGGTGCGATCTGGAAGTCGGCGGCGTTCAGCTCCTCGCCATCGAGGGTACCGGCGGCGATCAGCTCGTCGACGCGGTCCAGCAATCCGCCCAGGGCGGCGAGGTCGGCGCGGACGTTCTCGTCGCTGGCCTCGTTGAAGCGTGCCGAGAGAGCGACGATCGGCCCCGCCGTTTTCAGCGCCAGGCCGATCGGGATGCCGAGCTTGGCGCCCTCGGAGAAGCTGCGCAGCGGCGCCTTGTCCTTCTTCAGCGCCCACCAGATGA
>JASLJO010000146.1 GCA_030152505.1 Solirubrobacterales bacterium
GCCCCCGGCGCCGCGTTGCGCCTATCGGAAGTCTCCGCCCCCGAAGCGGGCGACGGCGGCGCACACATCGGCGACCCCCCGCTCGAAGGCACATTCACCTCCTTGGAGATAGTCGAGGGCGGCAGCAGCCCCGCCGAGGAAGGACGTACTCCGTCGCGCATCTTTACGATCCAGCTGCCAGTCAGGGCCTCCGACTGCATGCGGCTGGAAGAGCGGCTGGGCGGCGGCTGTGATCGGCCGGGCCCGCCGCTGCAGGGATTCGTGAGCTTCGGAGTGGTTTCCCTCCGCCGAGCGCTGCCACTCAGTGCTGAAATTCGGCTCCGCGAAGCGCACATACTCGAACTGATCGAGACGACCTCGCGGGCACAGCAGGATGTCCCCACTGAATGGAATCTGGCAAGCGAGGCACCGCGCACGGTCGTGGCACTCCACTGCCTGGACGGGACGCCGTTCGCCGTGAGCACGGTGTTTGCGAGGGCTCGTGGGCGATGCAGGTACCACGCAGCGACCTACGAGCTGACGGTTGATCCCGCCAGCAGGCGCCCCGCGGCTCTCGTCTTCAGCGAGCTGAGCCTCTTCACGGCGCACGTGAGCGCACGGATGGTCGAAGCGACCGTGGCCGACGCCAAGCTGAGGGTCGGTGGACAGGAGAAATCACTCCCCTTCCGCCCAGCCCCGATCTCGATGCGAGCCTCCGGAAGCGACTCCGTCGACCTCACGATCGAACAGTCGCTCGATACCGGCGCCAATGACGTGTCTTTGTCGGCGAACAGCGCCTCGTCGATCAAGGCCGGATCGCACGAGCTGATCCCAAACTGGGTCGAGCGGCACTCCGATTTCGTCTACTTCGTGCTCGGAATACTTGTCGCGTCGTTGGTGCCGACGCTGTTCGACTTCACCCTCGCGCGCCTGAAAAGATAGGTTTGGAATTGTGCCCAAGCGAGCGATTCAGGTGTTGCTGGTGGCTTGCGCCGCTTTCCCCATCGCCTGGCAGCTATCGGCACCCGAACTCACTGATGCCGAAGAAGCATGGTGCGGTTCCGATCCGACCAACGACTGGGTTTGTCCATTGAGTGACGGCGTATTCGCCGAAAAGCGCCAACTGGCGCCGGAAGTGGCCTCTCCGCTCACGGTTAGGCGCCTCGTCACGGGGCCCGGCAGCGCGGCAAACCTGACGTTCCGGGACCAGGCGAATTGCACGCTGGAAGAATCCAGCGTGATCTTTCCCCGCAGTGGGAGGCCCGACACGCTGTTCACGCAGAAGCGTGGGTCGGCGTTCTGCGAAAACTCCCGTCCCGGACGCGTGCGGATCTATTGCGGTCCGGTCGAACCGTGCCCGACCGAACTGCGCGCGCGAGGCAAGTTCCTCTTCAAGAGCCTGCGACCGCCGGGTGCCCAAGCCTCATCGGCCAGGACGACGCGCCGGCGGATCGTGATCGTCGCCTGTGACGGCTTGATCGAAGTGTGGGTGAGAGCCGTCGACGGCACGGAATACATGGCCGGGAAGGGCTCGCCCTTGGATCGGCTCGAAATCATCGTCGAAGTGATCACGAAGAGGGTGAGATCCCGCTGGGGCGCGTATATCGAAGAAACCGCGAGGGTGGTTTCCAAGAACGAAGCCGGGTCGGCGGTTGCGGAAGATTGCGAAGCCAGCTTCTCCGAAGAGAAGGAAGACACCGTTACGCCGTGACAGTCGCGGCCGGCTCCGGCAGGTTCTGGTCCGCGTGGTAGCTGCTGCGAACCAGTGGGCCTGACGCCACCGACTCGAAGCCCATCGCGTAGGCCTCGCGTTCGAGCGCCTCGAACTCCTCCGGGTGCCAGTAGCGCTCGACCGGCAGGTGGTTCTCGGTCGGCCGCAGGTATTGGCCGACGGTCAGCACCTGGACGCGGTGCTCGCGCAGCAGGCCAAAGGTCTCGACCATCTCCTCGAAGGACTCGCCGAGGCCGACCATCAGTCCCGACTTGGTCACGACCTCGGCGCCAGCCATCTCCTTTGCCATCCGCAGCACCCGCGCCGAGCGCGCGAACTTGGAGCCGCGGCGCGCCTTCGGGTAGAGGCGCGGCACCGTCTCGACGTTGTGGTTGAAGACGTCGGGCCGCTCGGCGATCACCTTGGCCAGCGGCATCTCCTGGCCGCGGAAGTCCGGCGTCAGCACCTCGACCCTGCAGCCGGGCGCCTGCATGCGGATCGAGCGAATCGTCCCGACGAAGGCGCTTGCGCCATAGTCGGGCAGGTCATCGCGGTCGACCGAGGTGACGACCGCGTGGCGCAGGCCCATCCGCTTCACCTGGTTGGCGACGCGCAGCGGCTCCAGCGGGTCGTTCCAGCTCGGCACGCCCGTCTTGACGTTGCAGAAGCCGCAGCGCCGGGTGCAGACGTCGCCGAGGATCATGAAGGTCGCCGTGCCGCGCTCCCAGCACTCGCCGACGTTGGGGCAGTTGGCCTCCTCGCAGACCGTGTGCAGGCCCTCGTCGCCGATCTCGGCCTTCAACCGCCGGTAGGTCGGTCCGCCCGGCGCCGGCACCTTCAGCCACGGCGGCTTGCGGGCGCGGCGGAAGGGGACGGCGCCCTCGCCATCGGCCGCCGTCCCGCCCGGCTTGGCGCGCGAGCGGGTCACATGGATTCGCTCGGCGGCATCGCCGCTCGCGGTGGCGCTCTGCGGGGGACTGCTCATGCGACCCCGAGCCTAGCGAGGTCGAGCCCCAGGGCCGCCGGCTTCGCCTCGACCGGCGTGCGTTCGAAGACCACGGCGTAGCGCGAGGCAACGGTGCCGGCGAAGGCGGCCAGGTCCTGCTCGGCGCCGAGCTCGCGGCCGAGCGAGGTGACACGGCAGTTGTCGATCCCACAGGGGACGACCCACTCGAACGGCTGCAGGTCGTTGTTTACGTTGATCGCAAGCCCATGCGTGGTCACGCCGCGGCTGACGTGCACTCCGATAGAGCCGATCTTGCGCGCCGCTCCGGCGCCCGCCTCCGGCCCCGGCATCTCACCCTCGGTCCAGACTCCGGTCAGTCCCTCGATCGTCTGCGCCGCGACGCCGTGCTCGGCCAGTGCACCGATCGTCACCCGCTCCAGCCGCCGCACGTACTCGTGCACGTCGTCGCCGTAGGGGCGCAGCGAGACGACCGGGTAGGCGACCAGTTGCCCCGGGCCGTGGTAGGTGACCCGGCCGCCGCGGTCGGTGTCGTGGACCTCGATCCCCTGCATCTCATACCACTCGCGCCGCATCGGCAGCTCGTCGTCGCCGGAGCGGCGGCCGCGGGTGTAGACGGGAGGGTGCTCGAGCAGCAGCAGTACGTCGGGAACCTCACCCTCCTGCCGTGCGCCCTCGAGCCAGCGCTGGGCGACCAGCGCCTCCTCGTAGGGGACGAGCCCGCACCTCACCACCAGGATTTTGTCGCTCACTCTTGAAATCGTCGCATGTCGCGCCCCTATCCTCTGTCTCCCGCCATGGCCCCGTTCCAGTCCAAGCTCCTCCGACCCGACTGGCTTCCGGCCGTGGCGCTCAGCGCCGCCCTCGCCGCCGCGATGCTGGCCTGGAACCCGCCGGTCGGCGACCTCGCCGCGCAGGTCTTCCGCACCGAGCTCTTCCAGCGCGGCGGCATGGCGATCTGGAACGGCAGCTGGTACGGCGGCCACTATACCCTCACCTACAGCGTCCTCTTTCCGCCGCTGGCGGCGCTGCTGGGACCGCGCCTGGTCGGCACCTTCGCCGTCGTCGCCTCCTCCTACCTCTTCGACCGTCTCGTCCGTGACCGCTGGGGCGAGGCCGCGCGCTGGGCAACCCTCTGGTTCGCGGCCGGCGTGGTCACGCTGCTCGCCGACGGCCAGCTCACCTTCGCGCTCGGGGTCGCCTTCGGGCTGGGGGCGCTGCGGTGCCTGCAGCTCGCTCGCGGCAAGCTGGCGATCCTCGCCGCCGCGGCCTGCGCCCTCGCCAGCCCGGTCGCCGCCGCCTTCCTCGCCGGCGTCGTCCTCGCCGGCGCGGTGGAGTGGGGGAGCCGGCCCAGCCGCGCCGCGCTCGCGGTCGCCGGCCTGGCCCTGGCGCT